>JBBRXI010000034.1:0-12622 GCA_038248575.1 Burkholderiales bacterium
CCGGTCAGACCTACACCGACACGCTGACCGTGACCAGCGCCGACGGCACGACGAGCACGATCACCGTCAACATCCTCGGCACCAACGACGCGCCGCTCGCCACTGACGACATCGTCATCACCAATATCGCGGCCGGACAGCCGATCTCGATTCCGGCCAGCGCGCTGCTGGCCAACGACACCGATGCGGACAGCGGCGCCAGCCTCGGTCTGACCAGCGCCAACAACGCCCAGAACGGCAGCGTGTCGGGAACCGGCCCGGTTGTTTTCAGGGATACGGCGGCGTTCGGCGCCAGCGCGCAACGCGTCGGCGAATCCGAAGTGAAAAGCGGGGATTCGGAAGCCAACCCGCTCAACAACACGCTCGCGTCGGCCTATGAAATCGACCGCAGCCGATTCGGCCAGGTCAGTTCTGGCGACGCCGCGAGCCTCGGCGTCGTCAATTCGGCGCTGCCGAGTTTCAAATGGACAGGCCGTATCGACGACGACGCGCGAACGACGGCGGTGAACGACCACGATTTCCTCAAGGTCTACCTCTACGCGGGGGAAAAGATCGTCCTCGACATCGACGGCGCCGACAACGGCCTGACGAATATCGGCAGCGATCCCTTCGCCGTCGACATGTATCTCAAGCTCTACGACGCCAACGGCGTCTGGCTCGCCGAAAACGACGACGCGGCGCCGTCGCTGGGCGGACTGGGTTCGGTCAAGAGCGGATACCACGCTAATTCGCTCGACTCTTACCTGGAATATACAGTGGCTGCCGACGGTTACTACTATATCGACGCGGCGGCCTTCAACAATAATGCTTCCAACATTTATTACGACAGCGGTGACTATCAGCTGTGGATCTCGATCCAGCCGACCGCGACGCCGCATCCTGCGTCCTTCGAGTACACCGCGAGCGACGGTTCGGCGAGCGACAGCGCGCAGGTCAGCGTCACGACCGTTCTCGGCGCGCAGCTGACCGGCGGCAGCGGCGGCGAGATTCTCATCGCCGGCAGCGGCAACGATGTCCTGATCGGTGGCGGCGGCAACGATCAGTTGACCGGCGGTGCCGGCGCCGATACTTTCGTCTGGCACCTCGCCGACAAGGGTACGGTCGGTGCGCCGGCGCTCGATACGATCAGCGACTTCAGCCTGGCCTTGCCGGCCGCTGGCGGCGACGTCCTCGACCTGCGCGATTTGCTGCAGGGCGAGCTCCATAGCGGTCTGGGCGCCGGCAACCTGGCCAACTTCCTGCACTTCACGACGAGTGGTGATACGACGACCCTCAGCGTCAATACCAGCGGCAATTTGGCCGCCGGCGTCGAGCAGACGATCGTTTTCCAGCACGCCGACCTGTCGCTAGGCGGCACGCTGGCCACCGATCAGGCGATCATTCAGGATCTGCTGACCAAGGGTAAGCTGATCACCGACTGAGGCGATCGGCTTTTCTAGGAGCCCGGCTTTGCCGGGCGAAACGGCGGGCAGATCAAACGCCGTATCGCGCAGAGGATCTGCGCTCTGCGCGAAGCGGTGGGCCGGTGGTTTTTGTAGGAGCCCGGCTTCGCCGGGCGATGCGGCGGTGGCAGGTCAGACGCCGCAATCGCGCAGAAATCTGCGCTCCGCGAGCGCGGCTGGGTCGCCAGACCAGCTCGCTTTTTATGGCGTTGCCGGCTCGCGGATCGCCGGCCCGGTGGCGCCGTCGAAACCCAGGGCTGCGAGCGCCTGCAACTCGTCGTCGGTCGCCACGCCCTCGGCAAAGACCAGCAGGCCGATGCTGTGTGCGATGGCCGCGAGGCCCTTCAGGAAGGCGGCGTTGCCGGCGTTGTTGTCGATGCCGCGCACGTAGCTCGCGTCCACTTTCAGGAAGTCGAGCCCGAGCTCATGGAGCAGGCCGATCTGGTTGAACTGATGGCCGTAGTGTTCGAGGCCGACACGGCAGCCGAACGCCTTGAGCCCTTGGCACAGCGCGCGAAACATGGCGAGGTGTTTAAGCGCGCCGTTTTCGCCGACTTCGAGCCACAGGCGCGGCGCGTTTGCCCGATGCGTGGCGACGAGCTCGAGGAGCTTGCGGCAGAAGCCGGCGTCGCCAACCGAGCTCGCCGACAGATTGATCGCCAGTCCCGGCAGACCGGGCTGCGCCTGCAGTTCGCCGAGTCCGAGCGTTACCGCCACGAGGTCGATTTCCGGCGTCAGACGCAGCCGCTCGGCGATCGGCAGGAACTGCGCCGCCGGCAGCCACTCGCCCTTCGCGTCGAACATCAGGCGCAGCGGACAATCGCGGTGCGAGAGCCGGCCCGCGAAGTCGATTACGGGGAAGGAGATCAGCCGTACCCAGCGCTTGGCGAGCGCCTGGTGAATCATTTTCGACCACTGCTCGGCGCTGCGTGGCTGGTCGTCATCGGGACTGCCGAGCGCTTCGCTGACGGCGTTCTGACCGCTCGCCTCGGCGCTTGCCAGCGCGCCGTCGACGCGCGCCAGGAGCGCGCCAAGTTCCATGCCGGGGACGTACGTGCCGACGCCGATCCACGCCGCGCTCCGCCCGTCGATGAATGGTTCCGAGACGACGGCGAGTGCCTCGAGCAGCGCTTCGGCCGCGGCGCGGCCAGCGCCCTCGGCGGGCATCATGACGGCGAAATCGGCACCGTTAAGTCGTGCGCCGACGCCCTGATTGCGCTGCGTCGCGCATTGGCCGACGGCCGCCCCGACGCGGCGCAGGAAGTCGTCGGTTGCGGCGCGCCCGAGGCGGCGGTTGATGCCGGCCAGATCGGCGAGGCGAATGAACAGCAGCGAGCCGCCGCTGCCGTCCTCGGCGTCGAGCGCGTGGCGCAGACGGGCCATGAAATAGCTGCGATTGGCAAGGCTGGTAAGCGCGTCGTAGTTGGCCTCGCGGCGCACCGCCTCAAGACGCGCCGCCTGTTCGTCGAACATCGCCTTGAGGCGCACGACGGTGGCGTTCATCGCCGCCGCGAGCTGGCGCAATTCGGGCACCTGCGGTTCGTTGATGGTGATGAAGCGCCGCTCGCTGATTGCCGCCGCCTGGTCGATGACGGCTTTGAGCGGCGCCTGCAGGCGCCGCAGGATCAGCGAGCCGAGGGTGCCGCCGACGAGCCCGGCGAGGAGCAGTGCGCCCATCGTCTGCAGCACGCTTTTCCACAGCGCGCCGTAGGCAAAACGGCTGTGGCTGACGAGCGAGACGGTGCCGACCTGCTGCCAGCCGTTGCTGATCTGCGCCTGGCCGGGAGCCGCCTGAATCGGCAGCCGGCCGACAAACCACGCCGGCGCGCCGAGTTCGCCGTGTGGCGCCGTGCGTTCGACGATCGTCTTGCCGAGCGGGTCGACGACGCGGATCAGTTCGTAGTGCCCGCTGTCAAAAAGCGCGCTCACCGCGAGCTCGACCGAGACCGCGTCGGGGTTTCCCTGGCTTAGCGAGAGCGCGAGCGCCGCGGCGTTGTCGCTGTTCTTGGCCGAAAGTTGCGACTGCAGATAGCTGCGCGCGCTGAATATCGAGGCGAACAGGCTACCGCTGAGCGCGAGCAGCATGCTGATGATGATGGCGAGCCAGAGTTGGCGGTACAGCGACATAGTCTTTTCCTCGGTCAGTCAGGTTCATGCGAAAGCGGCAACGGCGGCGCACCGGCGCCTCCGCGTTCATTCATAATTTTCGGCGCGGATGCGGCGCAGCACGTCTTCCCAGCGCGAGAGCCGGCTGATGCCGCCGGCGGTCGCCTTGTTCTTGCCGGAAATGCCGGCGTATATTCCTTCGCCATTGAAGCTGAATACCGGCTGTAAATCGGTACGTCGTGACGCCGGGCGGATCGCTACGTCGAGGTTGTCGAGAACCAGCGGTTCGGCGTTCGGCGTCGCGTAATAGGCGAGCACCATGTGCGCCTGTTGCAGCGGACCGGAAGGCGTATTGAGCCGGGCCTTGACGTAGATCAGGCGCAGTCGACTCTCGGCAACACCGGCCAGGCGCAGTGAAACGTATTTCAGAATCGTGAAATCCTCACAGTCGCCGCGCCCCTGGCCGATCGTCTCGAGTGGCGTCGCCCAGTAGTCGTTCTGCTGCCAGACGGCGCTATCGGCGTCGAAGGCGATGTTGCGATTGACGAAATCGTTGATGCGCTGCAGCTTGGCCTCGTCGGGGAGCGCCGTTGCCGCGTTCACCGTCGCCAGCCAGTCTTCGAGCAGCACCACGCGCGCCGGGCCGAAGCGGGCGATGAGTTGCTGGTGGAGCGCCGCAACGTCGCGTTCGGCGAGCGCACAGCAGGCGACGAACGCCAGAAGAGCGCTCAGTAAAAGACGCCGCCACGGCGCGCGTGGCGCGGCGAGCAAGCGGGTCGCGTGCGGTTGCCAAACGGTGGTCAAGAGACCGACCGTTCAGGCGGAAAGCAATACTGAAGTGTGACTTTCAGCACAGGTTTTTTCTTCGTTGTCGGTACAATCGAGTGTGCCAAAGACCCGGCGAGTATATTGCTGCGAAGGATACAAGTGCAAAACATAAGAAATGTGCGAGCCCTAGTGCCGCTGCTGGCGTTGTTCCTCGCGGCCCCGTCGGCCGCGCAAATGGCGGCCGTGCTCAGCGCCCCGTCGGCGCCCCACGTCACGCTCAACGAAGCCGCGCAGGCGGCGCTGCTCAAGAGCCCGGAAGTGCAGGCGCGCTGGCATGCCTGGCGCGAGGTCAGCGAGGAAGTCGGCGTCGCGCGCGGCGGCTTTTTCCCCAAGGTCGATCTTTCGGCTGGCGTCGGCCGCGAGCGAAACGTGCAAAATGGCGCTCGCATCGACGACAACTACACCGCCCGCGATGCGTCGCTGACCCTGCGCCAGATGCTGTTCGACGGTTTCGCCACGGCGAGCGAGGTGCAACGCCTCGGCAAGGCCAAGATGGTGCGCTACTTTGAATTGCTCGACGCCTCGGAAAACGTCGCGCTCGAAGCCGGGCGCGCTTACCTTGACGTCCTGCGTTTCCGTAATCAGGTCGTCCTCGCCGAGGAAAACTACGTCCAGCACCAGGCCGTGTTCAATCAGCTCAAGCAGCGTGCCGACTCCGGCGTCGGCAGGCGCGTCGACGTCGACCAGGCGGCCAGCCGGCTGGCGCTCGCCGACGTCAATCTGACGACCGCCTACGCCAATCTGCACGACGTCATGGCGCGCTATCTGCGCCTCGTCGGCGACCAGCCGCCGGCCGTCATGTTCGCTCCGGCGCAGCTCTCCAAGGCGCTTCCGGCGACCGCCGAGGCGGCGCTTGCCGACGCCCTGCAGCACAATCCGGCGCTCCGCGCGAGCATCGAAAACATCGAAGCCGCGCAGTACGACATCGAGGCGCGTCGGTCGGCTTTCATGCCGCGTCTGGACTTCGTCGCCCGGCGCAGCGATTTCAGCAACTACCAGGCTGCCGGGTCGCGCGACGACACGCTTGTCGAACTGCGCCTCAATGTCAACCTGTTCAACGGTGGCACCGATCTTGCGCGCAGCCGACAGTATCGCGAACGCAAGAACGTCGCCCTCGACCAGCGCGAGAAAGCCTGTCGGGACTTGCGGCAGACGCTATCGATCGCCTACAACGACACGCTGCGCCTGAACGATCAGATGGCCTACATCGGCCAGCAGGTCGGCCTCGTCGAGAAGACGCGCGCCGCCTACCGCGATCAGTTCAACATCGGCCAGAGAACGCTGCTCGACCTGCTCAACACGCAAAACGAATACTTCGACGCGCGCCGCGCGCAGGTCAACGCCGACGCCGATCTGGCCATCGCCTATCTGCGCAACTACGCCGGAATGGGCCGCCTGCTCGAAACGATGGCCTTAAAGCGCGTCGACGCCGACAACGAGCCGGCAGCGAGCGAGATGGCCGCCGTCGACCTCGCCCAGTTGTGCGGCCCGACGGCGCCCATCGGCCTGACCGTCGATCGCGAGGCGCTCGGCCGCAAGGCCAGGGAAATGAGCGACGGCGTGTCGAGCAGCTTTATCGGCAGCCGGCCGCCGGCCGCGCGGAAATAAACCGACGCCGGATCCGTGCGCGCCTCGTTCCGGATCCGGTTGCTCGGCTGGTGCCTGCTCTGCGTCGCGGCGAGCGCCGCCGCCGCGGACAAGCCGACGCTCGAGAAGGTCCGCAGCCACGGCGCGATCTACGTCGGCTACGCCGAGAACGCCTTTCCCTTTTCGTATCTTGACGCCGGCGGCCAGGCGATCGGCTTCTCGCTCGACCTCTGTCGCCCGATCGTAGACGCCGTCAAGGCGCGTCTCGGTCTAGCCGATCTCGCCACCGTACCCGTGCCGGTCGGTGCCGGAGCGATGCAAATCCTTTTCGAGGCCGGCACACTCGACCTGTACTGCGCGGCGGCGACGAACACCGTCGCCCAGCAGCGAACGGTCGCCTTCAGCGTCAGCACCTTTGCCGCGCCAATCCGCGCACTGGCGCGCCGCGAGGCGAATTTCGTCTCGCTTGCCGCGCTACGCGGCAAGACGGTCGTCAGCGTTGCCGGCAGTTCGGCCGAAAGCCACGTGCGTCCGGCGGCGTTACGCCAGGACCTGGCGCTCGGCTACCGGCTGGCGCGCGACGCCAAAGAGGCCCTGCGCCAATTGCGCGCCGGCGAGGCGGCTGCGCTGGTGCACGACGAGGTTTTCCTGCGCCGCCTGCTGCTTAACGCGCCCGACGCCGACCAGCTTTCCATCGTTGACGGCTTCTTCGCCGTCGAACCCTACGGCATCGTCCTGCGCCGCAACGATCCGGCGTTCAAGAAACTGGTCGACGAGACGCTGACCGGCCTGATGAAAAGCGGGGAATTCGCCAGCCTCTACGCGCGCTGGTTCACGGCGCCGGTCCCGCCCGCCGGTCAAGGCCTTGGCCTGCCGATGAGCGCGCTGCTCAAGCAGCTTCTGCTGACCCCGAACGACAAGGGACTCTGAGTGGTCGGCAGCAGAACGGCAACTCCACCGCAGAGGCGCAGAGGCGCGGAGATTGCGCAGAGAAAAACCAGCGCCGTCGGTCGCACCTGCGTTACGTGCTTCTCCTCTGCGTTTACTCGGCGCCTCTGCGGTTGATTTTGCAGCGGGCCCGCCGTTGCCGACGAAAATCGACGCGGCGGCGGGCATCGGAGCGGCTACTGCTAGAATCGCGGTTTAACCGCCACGCGCGAGCTGCCATGCACCCGGACTACCTTGAAAAAATCCTCAATGCGCAGGTCTATGACGTTGCCGTCGAGACGCCGCTCGATTTCGCGCCGACGCTGTCGGCGCGAATCGGCAACGCGATCTTCTTCAAGCGCGAGGATATGCAGCCGGTGTTTTCGTTCAAGCTGCGCGGCGCTTATAACAAGATCGCCCAGCTTTCGCCCGAGCGCTTGAAGCGCGGCGTTATTTGCGCTTCGGCCGGCAATCATGCCCAGGGCGTCGCGCTGTCGGCGGCGAAAATCGGCTGCCGGGCGGTGATCGTCATGCCAACGACGACGCCGGCGATCAAGATCGACGCGGTGCGCAGCCGCGGCGGCGAAGTCGTGCTCTTCGGCGACTCCTTCGACGAAGCCTGCGCGCACGCCGTCGAACTGGGAAAGGCCGAGAAACTCACTTTTGTACACCCCTTCGACGACCCCGACGTGATTGCCGGCCAGGGTACGATCGGCCTCGAAATTCTCCGCCAGCACGCCAAGCCGATCGACGCCGTGTTTTGCTGCGTCGGCGGCGGAGGCCTGATTTCGGGTGTCGCCGCGTGCATCAAACGCCTACGCCCGCAGACCCGGATCATCGGCGTCGAGGCCGCCGACGCTGCCGCCATGACCCAGTCGCTGGCCGCCGGCAAGCGCGTCAGCTTGCAACAAGTCGGCCTTTTCGCCGACGGCGCGGCGGTCAAGAATGTCGGTGAGGAAACCTTTCGCCTCTGTCAGCTGTACGTCGACGAGATGGTCCTCGTCGACACCGACGAGATTTGCGCGGCGATCAAGGACGTTTTTGAAGACACGCGCGCCGTTCTCGAGCCGGCCGGCGCGCTCGCCGTCGCCGGCGCCAAGGCTTACGCGGCAAAACACAAGCTCAAGGGCAAGACGCTGGTCGCCATCGCCTCGGGTGCCAACATGAATTTCGACCGTCTGCGCTTTGTCGCCGAACGCGCCGAGGTCGGCGAGCAGCGCGAGGCGGTGCTCGCCGTGACGCTGCCCGAGCAACCGGGTGCCTACCGCAAATTCCTCGCGCTGATCGGCGTGCGCAACATCACCGAGTTCAACTACCGCTTCAACGATACCAAGGAGGCACACGTCTTCGTCGGCGTCCAGGTCGCTTCGCGCAGCGAGTCCTTGAAACTGGTCGAACAGTTGCGCAAGCACGGTTACGCGACGCTCGACCTGACCGACGACGAAATGGCCAAGGGCCATATCCGCCATCTTGTCGGCGGCCACTCGCCACGCAGCGACAACGAACTGCTCTACCGCTTCGAGTTTCCAGAGCGGCCGGGCGCGCTGATGAATTTTCTCAACCAGATGAGTTCGGGCTGGAACATCAGCCTCTTCCACTACCGCAACCACGGCGCCGACTACGGCCGCGTTCTCGTCGGCATGCAGGTTCCCGCCGCCGATATGGGAAAATTCAGGGACTTCCTGAAAAAACTCGGCTACACGCACTGGAACGAAACCGACAACCCGGCGTACAAGCTGTTCCTCGCCTGATTCGGCTAAAAGCTAACACCCACCGCCAAGACGCAAAGGACGCAGAGATTACGCAGAGAAAAGAAAAACAGGATAGGGCTTGCCAATCCTTCTCTGCGTTCCTTTGCGCCTCTGCGCCTCTGCGGTGGATTTTGATCGACCAGGAGACCGTATGAAAATCGCCGGCAACGTCACCGAACTCATCGGCAATACGCCGCTCGTCAAGCTCAACCGGCTGACTGCCGGAATCGACGGCACAGTGGCCGTCAAACTCGAGTTTTACAATCCGGCGCACAGCGTCAAGGACCGCATCGCGCTGGCCATGATCGACGCCGCGCAGGCGACCGGCCGCATCGGCCCGGACACGGTTGTCCTCGAGCCGACCTCGGGCAATACCGGGATCGGTCTGGCCATGGTCTGCGCCGCACGCGGCATCAAGTGCTGCTTTACCATGCCCGAGACGATGAGCCGTGAGCGCCGCCTGCTGCTCAAGGCGTACGGCGCCGAGCTGGTGCTCACGCCGGGGGCCGAAGGCATGACCGGGGCGATCAACCGGGCGCTCGACATGGCGACGGCCGACGCCCGCTATTTCATTCCCCAGCAGTTCGAAAACCCGGCCAACCCGGCGGCTCATCGCGCGACGACGGCCGAGGAGATCTGGCGCGATACCGACGGCCTGGTCGACATCTTCGTTTCCGGAATCGGCACCGGCGGAACGATTACCGGCGTCGGCGAAGTGCTACGCGAGCGCCGGCCGGCAATCCAGATCATCGCCGTCGAACCCGACGCTTCGCCGGTGCTCTCGGGCGGCGCCAAGGGGCCGCACCCGCTGCAGGGACTGGGTGCCGGTTTCGTGCCTAAAGTCCTCAACACGACGATCTACGACGAGGTTGTTCGCGTCACCGCCGAGCAGGCCTTCGCCTGCGCGCGCCGGATGGCGACCGAAGAAGGCCTGCTCGTCGGCATCTCGTCGGGCGCCGCGGTGTCGGCCGCGCTGTATATCGCGAGGCGGCCCGAGAACGCCGGCAAGCTGACCGTCGTCGTCGTGCCCTCGTTCGGCGAGCGCTACCTGACGACGCAGCTCTACGCGCATCTCGAGGGTTGAACATCCGTTACCGCTGTCAACGCAGAGAACGCAGAGGTCCTGAGGGCGCAGAGAACACCTGCGAAATCTTCTTGTACTCTGCGGCAAAGGAGTTTTGCTTTGAGCTTCGACTTTGAGCGCGTAATCGACCGCCGCGGCGGCGATTCGAGCAAATGGAACAAATACGCCGGACGCGACGTGTTGCCGCTGTGGGTTGCCGACATGGACTTTACCGCGCCGCCAGCGGTCCTCGCCGCGCTCGAAAAACGTATCGCGCACGGCTGCTTCGGCTACGCCGAGCCTTGGCCGACGCTGGTCGCCAGCGTGCTTGACCATCTCGAGCGCGCGTACGCCTGGCGCGTCGATCCCGAGTGGCTCGTCTGGCTTCCCGGGCTCGTCTGCGGCATCAACGTCGCTTGCCGCGCGGCAGGCGGCGGCGTACTCACCGCAACGCCGGTCTATCCGCCGTTTCTCTCGGCGCCGCGCCTTTCCGGCCGAGCGCTGGTTACCGTTCCGCTACGCCTGGCCAACGAGCGATGGACCTGGGATTTTGCCGCGCTAGAAGCGGCGCTGACGCCCGACACGCGCTTGCTGCTCCTCTGCCATCCGCACAACCCGGTCGGTCGCGCGTGGACCGCGCAAGAGTTGGGCGAGCTTGCCGCGTTCTGCGCCCGCCGCGACCTCATCGTCTGTTCCGACGAAATCCATTGCGGCCTGATCCTCGACGCCGGACGCAGCCACCAGCCGTTCGCCAGCCTCGACGCCGCTTCCGCGGCGCGTTGCATCACGCTCATGGCGCCGTCCAAGACCTTCAACATTCCCGGCCTCGGCTGCGCTTTCGCGGTCATTTCCGATCCTGACCTGCGCCAGCGTTTTGTCGGCGCGATGCGCGGCATCGTCCCCGACCCGAACCTTCTCGGACTCGCCGCCACCGAGGCGGCGTACCGTGACTGCGACGCCTGGCACCACGAACTGATTGCCACGCTGCGCGCCAACCGCGACCGCGTCGAGGCCGTCGTCGGTGGCCTTCCCGGCCTCGCCATGACCCACGTCGAAGCGACCTATCTGGCGTGGATTGACGCGCGCGGCCTTAACATGGCCGATCCGGCAAGCTATTTCGAAGACGCCGGCGTTGGCCTTTCGCGCGGCAGCGATTTTGGCTTGCCCGGCTGGGTGAGGCTCAACTTCGGCTGTCCGCGGACAACACTGGACGCGGCGCTCGAACGGATCGCCAAAGCCTGTTCAGCCTGTTCAGCCTGTTCAGCCTTTTCGCGATGAGCTATGGTGCACGCCGGTCAAACCGCCGGTCATTTTCATTTGTAAGCGCCTTCGCATGATATTTCCCCGTCCAACGCACCGTCACCCGATCTATCGGTGGGCGATCCTGATCGTCGTCGGCCTTCTCGGCACGCTGATTACGCTCTGGGTCAGCCGCTCGCTGTCGCATAATGAACGCGATCATATGGAGCAGCGTTTTCAGCTCGCGGCGCGCACGCGCGCCGATGGCGTCATCGCCCAAATGCGGCAACCGCTCGAGCACCTCGCGACCCTGCAGCGCCTGTTCAGCAGTGTCGACAACGTCGATTGGCCGACTTTCGAGCGTTTCACCAAGCCGATGCTCGAGCAGCCGGGCGTGCGCAGTTACAACTGGTTTCCGCGTATCGCCGGCAAGGACCGCCCGGCTTTCGAGCGTGACGGCAAGCTCGTATGGGGCGAGCGCTTTGCCATCGCGGAGCGCGACGCTTCCGGCCAGCACCTCGTCGCCGACCCGCGCGCGGAGTACTTCCCCTTGCTTTATTCGGTCCCGCTCGAGCTCGGTCGCCAGAGCGTCGGCTTTGACATTCTCTCCGTTCCGGTACGCGCCGCGCTCATCGAGCAGGCGATCGACAGCGGCTTGCCGTCCGCGAGTCAAATCGGCCCGATGTTCGTCGACCGCAAGCAAAGCGACACCATTCTGATCGTCGCGCCGGTCTATCGCGGCGGCCTGGTGCCGGAAACGCGCGGCGCACGGCGCGTCCAGGTCTACGGCGTCGTCGTCGTCGTGCTCAACGTCCGCATGCTGTTTTCGGCGGCCAACGTGAGCCGGCCGCAGACCGGCTTCCATGCCCGTCTGCTCGACCAGGCGAAGTCGCCGCCGGAGCTCCTCGCCGTATGGAACGAACGCCTGAGCGGCGGCGATCGAGCACTGGCGGGCGATGAGTTCATCTACTCGGAAAAACTCGCCCTCGCGGGTCATTCGTGGTCGGTGCAGATCGAGGCGGCGCCATCCTGGATTGCCGACAACAACCCGACCAGCCTGCGTTTAGTCGAGCCTTTGGGCTTGCTTGCGACGCTCCTGCTGCTGCTTTATCTGCATGCGCTGCTGACCCGCAGCGCGCGCGTCGAATTGCACGCCAAGTCGCTCGAAGTCATTCACGTCGACGACGTCGAGCAGCGCCAGGCGGCCGAGGACTGGGCCAACAAACTGTTGATGGCCGTCGACCAGAGTCCGGCGAGCGTTTCTATCATGGGCCTTGAGGGGCACATCGAGTACGTCAACGAGCAGTTTGTCGAGGCTACCGGTTATACGCGGGCACAGGCGATCGGTATGCATACCCGGGCGCTGCGCCCGCACGATGCGGATGATGCGTTCTTCGATCACCTGTGGGCGACCGTACGTGCGGGCAGCAACTGGCGCGGCGATTTGCAGACGCGACGTCGCGACGGCACGCTGGTCTGGGACCGCACGCTGGTATCGCCGATCAAGGACAAGAACGGGGCGATCACCCAGTACATGTCGATCAAGGAAGACATCACCCAGCTGCGCGAAGTGACGATGCGTTTTCAGGAAAGCGAGTCGCGCTTTCGCGGCGCGATGTCGGTGATGGTCGAGGGCCTGGCGATCATCGCCACCGACGGCCGCTTCGTGTTCGCCAACC
>JBBRXI010000035.1:0-12591 GCA_038248575.1 Burkholderiales bacterium
CACTTATCGCCTGCCTGTTACCCACCGCCGCACTTGGTCGCCTATGCATTTCGAGTGCGATTTCCCTGACCGGATCACCGTCCGGCTTCTCTAAATCCGCGTTGAATCCATCGGCAGGCAATGCCTCGCAGCTTTTCCGAAAAAACTGCGCTGAAATTGAACGTCAGTTCGGCCCGCAGCGTTTGTGAAACTTGCCACTAAGGCTCGTAGTCCCCTTTTTATTTCGCGCCTTCTTTTCCCTTATTTTCCCTTATCGGCGAGACTTTGTTCCTTTCCTACGACCGCCGGCGCGCCGGCGGCACCTGGCAAGAGATTCTCGCCGCTCTTCAAGGGTTGCACGTGGCGAGCCTGCTCTTCGATGACGCCGGCTTCGCTGTATAGGCCTGCTTCCGCTTCAGTGGACGCAGCGTCAAGATCGGCCGCCGGCGACTTGACGGGAAGTTGCTTCGCTGGTCCTTCCGCGCGTGCTTTCGCCGGTTTTCCTTCAAGCATTGTGACCGGCACACCTTGCGGAAAGACAACCTCGCGCGCCTCGTCGGGCATCGAGATGCCGTGTTCCTGAAAGGCCAACTTCACCAAACGGATCACCGAAGAGCGTACCTTCAGCCAGCTGTGCTCGCGGCCGTTGAGCCAGAAGTAAACACGCAGGTTGACCGTCGCCTTTCCCAAGCTATCGGCGAGCACCGAGGGTTCGGGGTCGTTGAGCACGGCTGGATGGTTTTCCAGCACCTTGCGGGCGACCTCTTGAGCCACGTTGATCGCGTCGTCGTAGCCGATGCCGACGACGAAATCCTCGCGCCGGTTGGCGTTGGTCGTGAAGTTACGTAGGTTGCTCTTATAAACGGTCGCGTTCGGAATCTGTACGACATGGCCCTCGAGAGTCATCAAGATGGTGGTGCGCACGTTCAGCTGCTGCGCGTATCCCGTCACACCGGCAACCTCGATCAGGTCACCCGTCTCGAACGGTCGTTGCATGCTGAGGAAGATACTGGCAAGAAAGTTCTCGGTGATGTCACGAAAAGCGATGCCGACGATCAGACCGATTAACCCGGTGCCGCCGACCACGGTGAGGGCAAGCTGCGTCAGACCGGAGACTCTGAGGACGATATAGACGCCGCACAGGACGACCAGTACGCCGGCCCCACCGGCGATCACATTGCGCAGCAGCCTCCCGCGTATCCGTGGCGAAAGCGTCGCCTGTGCCGCGCGGTTTGCCAGCACGCCGGCGCCCAAGGAGAGCGCCAGGATCAGTAGTCCAAAAAAGATAAAGGGCAGTGAATGGACGAATTCGCGCCACAACCCCAATAGTCCGCTCCACGCGGGACCGAAATCCCAAACCGAGGGCTCGGCCACTTCCATCTGGTTGACCACCGCGACGACGCCTTGCGTGTTGCGCGCCAAATCGCCGGCCCATTTCTTCAGCTCGCCGGAGTCCACTCGACCGCTGAGGAACACGACGCCTTCTTCAACCCGGACTTTCGGAGCGGCGAACCACTCGGTCGCATTGAGGACTCTTTGCAGCCGCTGGGCGATCTCTTCGTCGCGCGCCAACGGAGTTATGTCGACCTTTGCGGGCGCCGAGAGCTGCGCATTGTCGGGAACAGCCGGTTGATTAACCTGGTCGCCTTGTCCCTTCGGCTCCTGTGCCACGGCGGTGGAAGCCAGCACGCCCAGGAGGCAGGCCAGCAATGTCGTCCTCAGAGTCTGGGCAAAGTCGTGGTGCGCCGGTAGCAGTACGTAAATGCTAACGATTAGACGTTTAAATGCGGCCGACCAGCATCCGCCGTACCAGCGTATTCGGCATGAATGGGCGGTCGCGTCGGCCGACAGCGAGTTATGGAGAGGCGGGGGTCGCATTGAGCGTAAAAATTGAGGTGATGGGCGTGTCCGGTTTTCCGGACACCTCGATAATACCCCCCGATTGCATGCGGTTGCGTGCGATACCGGTGCTCTCGAGGGCGTCGACGATCGCTTGCGCTCTTTGCGATGCAAGCACTTTGGGTGCCGAATCGGGTTGCGGCTGTAATTCGACCAGCCGCTCGAACGCCGCCTGGTAAAAGGCATGACCTTGGTCTGAATCGGACGACGGGATACTCTGCGCCGATTGCCCACCCGTGCGTTTGGGGAGTTTGGGAAATTCGCGGGCGAGCGCCTGCAGTGCGTCGGTGCCCGCCCGCTCACTGAGGAGCGATTCAAGCGCCTGCTGGGTTCCTGCGTCGCCATAGGCGACGGGCCCGGGATCCTCTCCCGTCGCGAGCTTAGTTCCGACAGCGCGCGCGACCGCTCGGCGCGCAAGGTCCCGTCGCAGCGCTTGCGCATCGCGCTTGGCATCATAGGGACCGTTCACCACCAACGTGAGCTGAGGCCGCTCCTTCAATGCCGCGGCGAGGGCGTCGAGCTTCTCGCGCTGTGCAGGCGCAATGCGGTCGCTGCCGGGCGCGAACTCGACCTTTTGAAATTCTTCGGCACTGCGTTTTCCAAACAGACCGGCGAGCATGCGGAACGGTGCGGTCACCACGCTCTTGATGGCACCGACCACCGCCGCGCGGATGACGCGCCCATAGTCGAACTGCGGATTGTCCACGTCGCCCGTCACCGGGACGGAGAGACTGATCCTCCCTTTCGAGTCCGTCAGCAACGCGATGGCGAGCTCGAGCGGCAAATCCGTTGCATGTGATGCGGCAACGCGCTCGCCCAGCTTCATATTTTGAATAACGATCTTATTCACGCCGGCGAGCTCCCCGTTCGCGATCTTGTACTGCAGATCGATCCACAGCTTCCCGGCTGCGACCTTGCGGCCGGCAAACGTGGCGGTGTATGGAGACAATGGGGGCAATAGCACGTTATCGAAGTGCGCTTCGATATCGAGCAAAGTCCTCGGGCTCCACGGCATCAACGCCCCTTCGGCGCGTGCTTCACCGTAAGTCGCGATTTGTCCGGCCAATTTGACTTCGGCGCGGCTCTTCGGCGCCGACGAGACGCCGACAATAAAACCGTCGAGCGCGTGCACTCTGGTGGCGAACGGTAGCACCAGGCTGAGATCGGCAAAATCGAGCGTACCGCCCTCGATCCGGACCCGCCCGACCTCAACAGGAAAGGTCGTCGAAGCCTGTTTTTCGCGAGTCGATCGCGATGCTGGTGGCGGAGCTGGCGATGCCGCCGGCTGCTGTCCGGCGTTGGGAAAATCATTCCTCAGTACTTGCGTGAGGTTGACGCTGCGATCCTTGGCGATCTCGATTTTCATTCCCGGTTCGAGCACGCGCAGCTCTTTGATGGCGAGCCGATTCGGCGCGAGGCTGAAGGCAATGCTTTGGGCGGAAAGCGTTCTCCACGACAAAAAGCGATCCCCGGTGTCCGCTTCGTTCATAAGAAAGTCGTGGACGCTTGCCGTACCCTGCGCGGTGAATGGCGCTTTGCCGTCGGGGCGATAGTTGAGTTGACCGGCAGCCGCCAACGTGCCGGACTTCAGATCGAGCCGCGCGTAGCGCGCGAGCAGCGGTTGCAACGGTGCGAGGGCAACACCCTTGGCGTCGAGCTTGGCGCGCGCGCGCCCGAAATCCTGCCCGAGAGTGCCGCTGCTGTTGACGCTTCCCCGCTCGCCGATGCGCAGCTCGGTCGTAAAGGCAATCGGCGCATCGCTTGCGCTATCGATATGTGTCAGCGCGGCCGTTACCACGTCGATGGCGTAAGTGATCGCGGGTTTGAAGCTGTGATCCCCAAGATCTACGGCAGTGCGCTTGAGCTCGACCGTATCGATTCGGTATCGCCAGGAATGCGCACCTCCCACCGGCTTTTCCGCGGACAGGCGGGCAGCCGTCGGCTGCGAGCTCGCCGACGAAAGGACGTGCAACAGTCCCGTCGGACCGTCCGGACCGCGCGCGATGGAAACGCTACCGCCATTGCTTGCGACGGCTTGCGCGAGAACAGCGCGCGCCCGCGTATCGACGCGGCCGCCGGTCAGGGTGAATGAATCGAGCGTGGCAAGGGGAGTATCGGATTCAGTCGTCGCGAGTGCAGTTCCGGTCAGCACAAACTGTATATCCTCGGCGACGACGTGCGACGCTCCGGCGCCAATGGTCGCGTCGAGCTTGAATCCGCCCTTGAGCGCCCCGGCGCGAAAAACCAGCGCGGGCGTTCGGGCGCGGTCGGTGTAGGTCAGCGCGACCTTTTCGACCCCGATGCGCTCCACGCGCACGCGCCACGGCAGCCCGGTTGATTCGCTGCCGGACGACGGTACACGGCGAGCCTGTCCGGCCGGTCCTCCGGTCAGCAGCCTCTGCCAGTCGAGCGTGCCGTCATCCGCGACGTTTGCGCTCATCTCGCCGTCGGAAACCTGCAGGCTCGGCACTACGAACTCCCGGTTGGCGAGCATGAATCGCGCGTCGCTCATGCGGATGCTGCGCAACGCGAGGAGAGGGCGCGCGTCTACCGCCGACGCAAGCGCCAGACCTGACACCTCCGCCTGCAGCGCGCTCACCTTGAGCAAGGGTTTGTTCTTCTCATAGGCGAAGTTGTAGCGGCCGGCAAGCACGAACTCACCCCTCGGCTCGGCCACGCTCAGCTCGTCGCGAAAAAACTGCCATACCGTTGCGAGTTTTATTCCTTTGATATTGATCTCGCCGCTCGAGCTCAGCGGTTGCAGCGACACGACGCCCTTCCATGCCAGCGACCCTCCGCTGGGCAAGTTCGCGGCCAGGGTGTAGTGACCTTCGCTGTCGGGGAGCGTGCTGATACCAGTGAGCTCGAAATCGACCGGCACGAAAGCCGTACTGGCGTGCGTTTCGACCGAGAGATCGACCAGGTTTACGCGGCTGTCGCTGACGATCAAATGCTCAACGATCAAGCGCGGCGGGTCTTTGTTGGTTTGCTCGGGGCCGCGCAGGCGCTCGACGAGCTGCATGAGGTTGAGTTGCCCGTTGCCGTCAATCTCCAGCCGCAGATCGAGGCTCTCTATTTGGACCTCAGCGAAGGTCCACGCTCGCCGTACGATGCTCGAGAGCTCAAAGTCGACCCACAACCGTTTGAACGACAGGAGCGGGCTGTCAGCGCTTCCTTCGAGTTGGAAGCCCGAGGCTTCGAGCGTGAGCAGGAAGGGATTGATACGAACGGCGCTGACCGTCGCGCGACGCCCGAGGTGTTGCTCAGCGTAGCCCGGAAGATAGCGCTCGATCAGGTACGGCGCGAGAAAGAAGCCGCTAAGCGTGTAGAGGAGCAGCAGCACCGCAACCGACCACAGAAGTTTGCTGGTCGCGATCCGCCTAACGATTTGATGCATGCTTGGCGATTACGTCGAGCAGGTGGTTTTGAGCAATCTCGTGCTGGGTGCGTTTCGATCGCGCCCGACGAATGCGCTTACCCGCACTGCCATTGCTGCACCGAAGTGGTTGGTCTTCATGATTAGTCTCCTGTCGGACTGGTTTCGCGCACTGGCAACGTTAGTTCCTCGCGCTTGACCGCGTAGGCACCCGTTACGTTCGTGGATCGGAAAATGTCATAGCATCAGAAAAGGCGCGAGGCCTGCCACAGGTAGAACGTGATCGGTTCGGACGAGGCGACCGCGTTTCCCGATTCGTCGATGAGTTGAACCTGCAGTCGGTGTTCGCCGCGCACCACATTCTCGAGATCGAACGAACGAGCGTGTCGCAACGGACCGAAGTCCTTGCCGTCGAGAACAACGCGCAGAACAATGTCGTATCGGAGCGATCCACTATCATCGATGTTCACCGCTACCGGCACCCGGCCAGAGTTAGCGTGGACCGTCTGCTTCTCACTGGGGCTGACGATCGATATACGCGGCTTCGCACCTTGCGCATCATTTACGTTGGCGGCGAATGCGGTCAAAGCCAAAAGTGCGCTGGACAGCGTAGCCACGATCAGTGTGAGCAGCGTGAAACGGCGCGTGCGCACGCTCCAGACGCAATCCGCAGGTGGGTTCCAGGTGCGAACATCGACGGTCTTGTTCTTGTGCGACGCTTTCGCGGGCTTGTCCGTCTTGTCCCTCGCGGACACCGACACCGCAACGCTGGCGAGGCACGCGGTAAACGGTGCGGTCAGGACGCTGCGTAGAATCGATGCAACGTGGAATCCGGGTTTCACGAAAATGCTCCGTTCAGTTGAGCAGACTGGATATCAGCAACAGGCGTTCCTGCTGAACGGTGATACCGGCCTCGCGCCTACTTTTTTTCGTCGACCGTCAACGCATCTATCAACGCATCAAATGGGTTTGTCAGATTTTTTCATCGCTTGACCGGCGTGGCCCAGATCAAGGATTTCGAAGCGGGGGTTCGCCGCGGGATGGTCTCGGGAAAGTCCCTGGACCAGCACCACTCGTCCTTCGGCCAGCCCTTCTCTCTGCGCCCAGCGTAAGGCAAACGGATTCCAGTCCTCCGGGTGCTCCAGAGTGTGGACCGGGGACACGCCATAGGAAAATTGCAAACCCCTGCAGGTCGTTTCCTGTGGACTGACACCGGCAATCCAGACGGGTAGCTTGAAGCGGGAGATCATTCGTGCCGTGTACCCCGTCAGTGAGGGAACGATGACCGCTACCGGGCCGATGTAAGCCACAGTCTGCTGGACGTTGCGCGAGATGAGATCGACAAGATGGGTGTCGCTGTGGCGATCATAGTTGTCGAAGGTGTCACTTGTGTGGGCTACGGGGCGATGTGGTTCCGACGCGGCTGCGATCCCGGCCAGCATCTTCACTGCTTCGACCGGGAATTTTCCCGCTGCCGATTCCTCGGAAAGCATCACGCAATCCGTACCGTCGAATATGGCATTGGCGACATCCGTCGCTTCGGCCCGGCTCGGACGGAGGTGGTCCACCATCGATTCGAGCATTTGCGTTGCCGTGATCACCGGTTTTCCAAGTCGGTTGGCCTGACGAATCAGTTGCTTTTGAACCACGGCCATGCGTTCGATGGGCGTTTCGACCCCCAGGTCGCCGCGTGCCACCATGATCCCGTCGGCGGCTTTCAGGATTTCATCGATGCGGGCCAACGCGCACGCTCTTTCGATTTTGGCGATGATGAATGGGTGGTAGCCCAGTTCCGCCGCAGCCTGCCGCACCGCGTTGATATCGGCCGACGTCTCGACGAAGGATTGGCTGATTGCATCTGCGCCGCTTTGCAGTGCAAAGGCCAGGCAGTCGCGGTCGTGATCGGTAAACGCGCCCATGCCCAGATCGATGCCGGGGAAATTCAGTCCCTTGCGAGAACGCAATTCTCCACCGACGAGCACGCGACACTCGACGTTGCTATCCGCGCTCTTCACGACCTCCAGATGAATCGTTCCGTCGTTGAGAAACAGACTGTCGCCAGGCTTGACGACGGCGGGCAGGCGCGGGAAGCCCACAAAAACCCGCTTTCGATCGCCGAGGATTTCGCTCGTGGTCAGCGTAAATGCATCGCCCTGCCGCAAGGTAATCGGCTCTTCGGTCAACTCTCCGATACGAATCTTGGGGCCGGGAAGATCGGCCATGATCGTGATGCGCTTGCCTGCCGACCGCGCGGCTTGGCGCAGATGATCGATCGTCGTTTTATGCCAGGCAAAATCGCCATGGGAAAAGTTGAGGCGGGCGACGTCCATCCCCGCATGTAGCATCTGCAACAGGATTTCGGGCGAGTCGGATGCCGGTCCGATGGTACAAACGAGCTTTGTCTTATGGGTGGCAAGAGCCATGCGCTTCTCCTGTTTTTGCATTTTGCATAAATGACGTATTGCTGGGCTCGCCTAATTCAAGTTTGGCCACACGCCGGAGATAGCGTTCCCTCCTGCTGAATTGCGCGGCAAGAGCCGTTGGCAAAGTCATGGAGCGCACGCACGCCGCTCTCGGTATGGTTCTGGACGGCTTAGCTAATGGCGAGTAGGCGCGCCCTGCCGGGCGCACCAAAAAAAACCCGGCGCAAGGCCGGGTCCCGGGTTGTCACAAGGAATACGATCAGCCGGCGATGACGCCTTCGACCGCGCTGACGACGTGCGCCGCGGTGATGCCGAGGTACTCGAAGACCTGCGGCGCCGGGCCGCACTCGCCGAAGCGGTCGATGCCGACGACAGCGCCTTCGAGACCGACGTACTGCCGCCAGTAGCCGGTGACGCCGGCTTCGACAGCGACACGCGGAATGCCGCGCGGCAAGACCGCGTCGCGCCAGGCAGCGTCCTGTTGCTCGAAAATGAAGCTCGACGGCAGCGAGACGACGCGCACGGCGATGCCTTTTTCAGCCAGCGTTTGTTGCGCGCTCACCGCCAAGCCGACTTCGGATCCGGTGGCGATAATCACCGCCTGCGGCGTACCGCCACAGTCTTTCAGTACGTAGCCGCCGCGCCGGATCGCTTCGATCTGCGCAGCGTCGCGCGCCTGGTGTGGCAGGTTCTGGCGGGTCAGGATCAGCGCCGTCGGTGCGCTGCGGTGCTCGACGGCGGTCTGCCAGGCGACGAAGGTTTCGACGCTGTCGCACGGACGCCAGACGTCGAGGTTGGGTACCATGCGCAGCGTTGCCGTCTGCTCGATCGGCTGGTGCGTCGGGCCGTCTTCGCCGACGCCGACCGAGTCGTGCGTGAACACGTAGATCGGGTTGATCTTCATCAGCGCCGCCATGCGGATGGCGTTGCGCGCGTATTCCGAGAAGATCAGGAAAGTGCCACCGAAAGGCCGGAAACCGCCGTGCACGACGAGGCCGTTCATGATCGCCGCCATGCCGAATTCGCGCACACCGTAGTGAATGTAGTTGCCGCCGTCGGCGATCGATTCGAT
Source organism: Burkholderiales bacterium (assembly GCA_038248575.1). GTDB lineage: Bacteria > Pseudomonadota > Gammaproteobacteria > Burkholderiales > Rhodocyclaceae > Propionivibrio. Next base: position 8,750 of record JBBRXI010000035.1, read on the forward strand.
GTTGAGGTCGCGCGATGCCTTCCACTGCGTGAGGTTCGACGGGCCGAGATCGGCCGAGCCGCCGATGAATTCGGGCAACAGCGGCGCCAGCGCGGTGATCGCGTTTTGCGAGGCCTTGCGCGTCGCGATGACCTCGCCCTTGGCGACGACCGACTGCAGCGCTTCGGCAGCGCCGGCGGCGAAATTGGCGTGCAGTTCGCCCTTGGTGCGGCGCTCGAATTCGGCGGCAAGTTCAGGGTGCGCGGCCTTGTAGGCGGAGAACAGTTTCTGCCATTCTGCTTGGCGCTCAGCGCCGGCGGCGCGCCCATTCCAGGCCGAACGTACGTCTTCGTCGACTTCGAACGGTCCGCTGGTGATGCCGAGCGCGGCGCGCGTCGCGGCGATTTCGTCCTTGCCAAGCGGGGCGCCGTGCACGTCGTGGGTGCCGGCCTTGTTCGGCGAGCCCTTGCCGATCACCGTCTTGCAGCAGATCAGCGTCGGCTTGTCGTTCTGCGCCTTGGCGGCGACGATGGCGCGATCGACGGCTTCGACGTCATTGCCGTCGACGTCACGAATGACGTTCCAGCCGTAGGCTTCGAAACGCTTGGGCGTATCGTCGGCGAACCAGCCGGCGACGTGGCCGTCGATCGAAATGCCGTTGTCGTCGTAGAAGGCGATCAGCTTGGCCAGCTTCCACGTTCCGGCGAGCGAGGATGCTTCGTGCGAGATGCCTTCCATCATGCAGCCGTCGCCCATGAAGACGTAACTGTAATGGTCAACAATCGGGAAGTCGTCGCGGTTGAATTCGATGCCGAGCAGGCGCTCGGCGAGGGCGAATCCGACGCAATTGGCAAGGCCTTGGCCGAGCGGGCCGGTCGTCGTCTCGACGCCGACCGTGTGGCCGTATTCGGGGTGGCCCGGCGTCTTGCTGTGCAACTGCCGGAAGTGGCGCAGTTCGTCAAGCGGCAGATCGTAACCCGAGAGATGCAGCAGCGAGTAAAGCAGCATCGAGGCGTGCCCGTTGGAGAGGACAAAACGGTCGCGGTTGGGCCATTTCGGGTCGGCGGGGTTGTGGCGCAAATGCCGCGTCCACAAGGCGACGGCGATTTCAGCCATGCCCATCGGAGCGCCCGGGTGGCCCGAATTAGCCGCCTGCACTGCGTCCATGGCGAGCACGCGGATTGCGTTGGCCAGCGAAGCCTGAGATACCATTGGAATACTCCCTCGTTGCGTTCAATTAAGCTGAATAGCGGGTCGAACAGGCGCCGGCGCGACAGACCGCCGCGCTCGGCTTTGTCAAGCAAAGACCGCCATTTTATCCGGATGCCAACCCGGTGTCAGTACAAAGCGCCAGCGGCGGTCGGCGCGGCCCGGCGGCCCTGCGCACCGAGCAATGCATTGAACCAGAGTGCCGCCCGCGAGTCGTATCGATTGCGTCAGCGCTGCACAATGCGGAACATATTTCCAATGCGGTATAAACTGCACGCACTGCAGCACCTCCCTCAAGACAACGTATTGCTCTTGCCGTGCTCTTGCCGTTTTCCCGGATGCGGGCGCACGGCAAGTCACTGTGCAGACCAGGAGACAAAGTCATGGCCGTTTCACCCGAAAGCGCGCAACAGTCCGCTAGCGACGACAGCGATCCGCAGGAAACCCGCGAGTGGCAGGAAGCGCTGGCCGGCGTCATCGAAAATGAAGGCATCGACCGCGCGCACTTTCTCATCGAACAGATGATCACGCAGGCGCGCGAAGAAGGCATCGACATCCCCTACAGCGCGACGACCGAGTACGTCAATACGATTCCCGTCGACCGTCAGCTCCAGTACCCGGGCGACGCGACGATCGAAATCCGCATCCGCAATTATTTGCGCTGGAACGCCATGGTCATGGTCGTGCGCGCCAATCGCAACACCAACGTCGGCGGCCACATCGCGTCTTTCGCCTCATCGGCGGCGCTTTACGACGTCGGCTTCAACTGGTTCTGGCGGGCGCAGACCGAGCAGCACGGCGGCGACATGGTGTTCTTCCAGGGTCACTCGATTCCCGGCGTCTATGCGCGCGCCCACCTCATGGGCCGCCTGTCCGACGAGCAGGTGAATAACTTCCGCCAGGAAGTCAACGGCAAGGGCCTGTCGTCCTATCCGCACCCCTGGCTGATGCCGGACTTCTGGCGTTTTCCGACCGTGTCGATGGGCCTCGGTCCGATCCAGGCGATCTATCAGGCGCGCTTCATGAAGTACATGGAAAGCCGCGGCTTTATCGAGGCCAGGGACCGCAAGGTCTGGGCCTTCATCGGCGACGGCGAGACCGACGAAGTCGAGTCGCTCGGCGCCATCGGCATGGCGTCGCGCGAAAAGCTCGATAACCTGATTTTCGTCATCAACTGCAATCTGCAACGCCTCGACGGCCCGGTGCGCGGCAACGGCAAGATCATCCAGGAACTCGAAGGCACTTTCCGCGGCGCCGGCTGGAACGTCATCAAGCTGATCTGGGGCCGGCACTGGGATGTGCTCTTCGAACGCGACAAGAAGGGCATCCTCAAAAAACGCATGATGGAAGCCGTCGACGGCGATTATCAGACGTACAAGGCGAAGAGCGGCGCTTACGTTCGCGAGCATTTCTTCAACACGCCCGAGCTCAGGGAACTTGTTGTCGACTATACCGACGCCGACGTCTGGGCATTGAATCGCGGCGGCCACGACATTTTCAAGATCTACAGCGCGTTCAAGGCCGCCGTCGAGCACCGCGCGCAACCGACGGTGATCCTCGCCAAAACGGTCAAGGGCTACGGCATGGGGCTCGCCGGTGAAGCGATGAATATTTCGCACCAGCAGAAGAAACTCGGCAGCGAAGCGATCATCCGTTTCCGCGACCGCTTCAAGCTGCCGGTTCCCGACGACCAGATCGACGAGTTGCCCTTCCTCAAGTTCGAGGAAGGTTCGGAAGAGCTTAAATACATGCTCGAGCGGCGCAACGCGCTCGGCGGTTTGCTCACCCACCGTCGGCAAAAGGCCGGCGCGCTCGAAGTGCCGGCGCTCACCGCTTTTGACGCTTTGCTCAAAGCCTCGGGTGAAGGCCGCGAAGTGTCGACGACGATGTCGATCGTGCGCGTCCTCAACATCCTCATCAAGGACAAGAAGATCGGTCGCCACGTGGTGCCGATCGTCGCCGACGAATCGCGTACCTTCGGCATGGAGGGTCTTTTCCGCCAGGTCGGCATCTGGAACCAGGAAGGCCAGAAATACACCCCGGAAGACCAGGACCAGCTGATGTTCTACAAGGAGTCAATAGACGGCCAGGTACTCCAGGAAGGCATCAACGAAGCCGGCGCGATGAGCGACTGGATCGCCGCCGCGACGTCATACTCCTGCCACGGCGTACAGATGATCCCGTTCTACATCTGCTACTCGATGTTCATGCTCCAGCGCACGATGGACCTCTGCTGGGCCGCCGCCGACCAACGCGCACGCGGCTTCCTGATCGGCGGAACGGCGGGCCGGACGACGCTCAATGGCGAAGGCCTGCAGCACGAGGACGGCCATTCGCTGGTGCTCTCGAGCCTGATCCCCAACTGCATCAGCTACGACCCGACCTTCTCCTTCGAAGTCGCCGTCATCATGCAGGACGGCCTGCGCCGGATGTTCCAGGAACAGGAAGACGTTTATTACTACATCACGGTGATGAACGAGAACTACGAGCATCCCGAAATGCCCGCGGGCGCCGCGCCCGACATCGTCAAGGGCATGTACCTGCTGCGCAAGGGCCAGATATCCGACGGCAAGCAGGCCGCACCACGCGTGCAACTGCTCGGCTCCGGAACGATCTTCCGCGAGGTCATCGCCGCCGCAGAACTGCTCAAGTGC
>JBBRXI010000036.1:0-12471 GCA_038248575.1 Burkholderiales bacterium
AGCAAAATGGCGGAAAAAAGGCCGATCAAGGCTGCCGCCCGCGGCGCCAACGGCCATGCGCCGACGTCGCGCGGGTTGAGATTGCGGAATTCGTTTAAAAGCCGATTGACGTCGATTTTCGTGACGGAGGTTGCGTTCATTGTTTGCCTCCATCCAAAGCCTGGACCGCGTCGCGCTTCAGCGAGGCGCTCAGGTTGAATTCGTTGAGCCGACGCTTGTCGATCGTAACCGCCTTGATCTCGATCAGGACGGGTTTTTCGAGCCAGGGTGAGGCCTCGATATTGCGCATCAGCGTCGATACCCGCGCATTCGATTGCGCGTAGCCGTTGAGTGAAATCTTGATGCCATCCTGCTTGAGCGAGCGCACATAGACGCCTTCGGGCATCTGCTTGACGAGTTCGCTGAGCAGGCGAACCGCCTCGGCGCGATCGCGCTGCAAAGATTCGATGATTTGCTTGCGCACGAGGAGGGCCTGGGTCTGTTCTTTCAGGCGCTTGATCTGGTCGAGTTGCTTGTCGAGAATGGCGATCTCTTTTTTCAGGAAATTATTTTTTTCTTCCTGCGCAGTGATATAGCCGGCGATCGCCGTATGCACCACGAAGACGATCAAAGCGGCGAGCACCGCTACCATTCCGATCAGGCTGTAAAACTGCTGCCGTCTGGCCCGGCGTTTTGCTTCCCGATGCGGCAGGAGATTGATACGAATCATTAGTCGAACCTCCTCAGCGCAAGGCCGCACGCGCCCATCAGCGAAGACGCATCGGCGAGCAGACTCTTGGCCCTGACCCGATCGGAGAGAACCATGTCGGCGAAGGGGTTGGCGATGATGGTATTGACCTGCGTGCGCGAGGCAACGGCTTCATCGGCTCCAGGCAGGACGGCACAGCCGCCGCCCAGGACGATGTGATCGATGTGCGTGAATTGCGTCGATGTAAAGAAGAATTGCAAGGCGCGCGACACTTCCAATGCCATGTTGTCGACAAACGGCCGCAGAAGTTCGGATTCGTAGTTGTCGGGAAGACTGTTGCGCCGCTTTTCGGCTTCGGCTTCTTCGAAGGTCATGCCGAAAAGCCTGGCGATGTCCTGAGTCAGCTGATTGCCACCAAACGCCTGCTCGCGCGCGTAGAGTTGCTGGCCGTTGCGCATCACGGTCAGGTTCATCAAGTGCGCGCCGACGTCAACCAGAGCGATGATCTGTCCTTTGCCGCTTTCCGTAAGCTGCTTTTCGATCAATGCAAAGGCCGAGAGCACGGCGTAGGATTCGACGTCCATTACCGTCGGCTTCAAGCCGGCCGACTCGACGACGGCGACGCGGTCTTCGACCTTCTCCTTGCGCGACGCGGCAATGAGCACCTCGATTTCGTCAGGAGACGAGGGCGCCGGGCCGACGACCTGAAAATCAAGGTTGACTTCGTCCAGGGCGAAAGGAATGTATTGATTGGCCTCGGATTCAACTTGAAGCTCCAGTTCTTCCTCGCGCTGGCCGGCGGCGACAATGATTTTCTTGGTGATCACGTGCGAAGCGGGAAGCGCGATAGCGACCTGTCGCGTCGAGGTCGCCATTTTCTTCCATGCCCGCCGAACCGTCTCGGCGGCCGCTTCGAGATTGACAATGTTGCCGTCGGCGACCGCGTCGCGCGGCAATACTTCGATCGTGTATCGTTCGACGCGATAGCCGTTGCGTCCATCGCTTGCCAGTTCGACCATCTTTACAGACGAGGAACTGATATCGACACCGATCAGCGAACGCGCCTTTTGATTGAAAAACGATAGGTCGAGTTGCAAATCGCTACCCCTTCCCTGAAAAACCCTTGCATAATTGATAGTTAGCGTTGTTATAGATAATCTGGATTAGATGCTAGCAACAAGCATACGGGCTGTAAACCTTTTTATTGCCTTAGCGCCTCGCTGCCCCGGCGTAGCGACCAACGTTTATAATGCCTTATCTGCTCCCTTCGCCGGACACTGCCTTGCCGAACGTTTCACGCTGGATCCTCTATCCGATCGTCTTCATTCTCGGGCTTGCCGCCATGGCCACGGCGATGGCCGCCATCGTCCTGATCCTGACGTATCCGAACTTGCCTTCGCTCGAGATACTCACCGACTACCGGCCGAAAATTCCCTTGCGCGTCTATACCGCCGACGGCCACTTGATCGGTGAGTTCGGCGAGGAACGGCGCGCCGTCGTGCGCATTCAGGACGTTCCCGAAGTAATGAAAAACGCCATTCTCGCGGCTGAGGATGAACGATTCTATCAGCACAACGGCGTCGATGCTATAGGCATAATGCGAGCGGCTTTGAGCAATTTTGCCGGTGGCGGCAAGAGGCAGGGCGCTTCGACAATTACGCAACAGGTTGCCAAGAACTTCTTCCTGTCGTCGGAAAGAACCTACGCGCGCAAGGTCTACGAAGCCCTGCTCTCGTTCAAGATCGAGAGCAATCTCTCCAAGGATCAGATCTTCGAACTCTATATCAACCAGATTTATCTCGGGCAGCGGGCCTACGGTTTTGGTGCTGCCGCGCAAATTTATTATGGCAAGCCGCTCAAAGATCTCAACATCGGTGAAGCCGCGATGCTCGCCGGCCTGCCGAAAGCCCCGTCGATCTTCAATCCCGTGGTCAATCCCAAACGCGCCAGTCTGCGCCAGCAGTACGTGTTACGCCGTATGCACGAGCTCGGCTTTATCGACAGCCAGCAGCACGAAGCCGCGCTCAAGCAGGCGCTGGTCGTCAAGCGTGATACCAATGACTTTGCTGTACACGCCGAGTACGTTGCCGAAATGGCGAGACAGATGGCCGCCGAACGTTTTCCCGACGACGTCTACACACGCGGCCTGCGCGTTTATACGACGATTCTCAAGGGGGACCAGGAAGCGGCCTATACCAGCGTGCGGCGTGGCGTGCTCGACTACGACCGGCGCCATGGCTACCGCGGCGCCGAGTCCTACGTCGAGATGGGCGAAATCAAGTCGGAGCAGGACGAGGCGCTCGATGAATTGCTGCAGGACTTTCACGATTCGGAAGACCTGCACCCGGCCGTCGTGCTGCAGGCGGACGCCAAGCAGATACGCGCCTACCGGCGTGGCGGTGAGATCGTGACGATAGCCGGCGACGGCCTGAAATTCGCGGCGCGCATGATGGATGACAAAGCGCCGCCGAACAAACGGCTGCGTCGTGGTGCGGTGATTCGCGTCCAGACGGATGACAAAAACAACTGGCGCGTTACGCAGATGCCCGAGGTGGAGGCGGCTTTCCTGTCGGCAGATCCGGAAAATGGCGCCATCCGCTCGCTGGTCGGGGGTTTCGATTTCAGCCGCAGCAAGTTCAATCACACGACGCAGGCCTGGCGGCAGCCCGGTTCGAGCTTCAAGCCGTTCATCTATTCGGGCGCGCTGGAAAAGGGCTTTACGCCGGCGTCGATCATCAACGACGAGCCAATCAGCTTGCCGGCTTCGGTCACTGGCAGCCAGGCTTGGGAGCCGCGTAACTACGACGGCAAGTACGAAGGCCCGATGCGCATGCGCACGGCGCTCGCCAAGTCGAAGAACATGGTCTCGATCCGCCTGTTGCAAGCTTCGGGTGTGCACTTTATTCAGGACTACGCGACGCGTTTTGGCTTTGACGCCGACAAGCATCCGCCATACCTGACGATGGCGCTCGGTGCCGGTTCGGTGACGCCGTGGCAAATGGTCAGCGCGTACGCCGTATTCGCCAATGGCGGATACCGCATCCAGCCTTATATCGTGCGCGATATCGTCGACGAAAAGGGCCGTGTGCTGGCCGAGGCGCAACCGGTGACCACCGACGATGAAAGCCTGCGCGCGATCGACCCGCGTAATGCCTATCTGATGGACAGCATGCTGCGCGACGTGACGATTTACGGGACGGCGGCGCGTGCCTCGGCGACACTCAAGCGACGCGACCTCGCCGGCAAGACCGGGACGACCAACGAACACGTCGACGCGTGGTTCTGCGGCTACCAAAGGACCGTCGTCGGCTGCTCGTGGATCGGTTTCGACCAGCCGAAGAGTCTCGGTAACGGCGAGACTGGCGGCTCGGCGGCCTTGCCGACGTGGATTTCGTATATGGCCAAGGTGCTCAAAAACGTTCCCGAGTCTTTCCTCCCGCAACCGCCCGGAATTGTTGCCTTGGAGACGGTTAACGCTGGCAAGGGGCCGAGCAAGGAGCTGTTCTACAAGGAAAACGTCCCCGCCGAAATCGTTCCCGAGCCGCCGCAGGATCAAAGCAGCAAGCCGCTCGATTAGCGGTACTCAGCGCCGGCGAGTGCGCCGGACGCGAGCGGCCATGATTCGCGTCGGGGGAATTGCGTTGATCTAACTTGCTTTTCTTCGTGCTGCGAGCTTACGGATGACGAGACTGCGGGCAAAGTTCGTATCGATACGCGACCTTCTGACGACGGCCTGGCCGACGTGAAGACTTCGGCCGACCTGGTGTGCGGCAAACTCAAGCAACTCGAAGCGGGGCAAGCACCCGGGAAGAGCTCATGAAAACTTTTCTGATTGCCAACCCGAAAGGCGGCTCGGGTAAATCGACGCTGGCCACCAACCTCGCCGGTTATTTCGCCCGCAACGGCCAGCGTGTCGTTCTCGGCGATAGCGACCGTCAGCAATCGGCGCGCGAATGGCTGGCCATCCGCTCGCCGCTCCTGCCGGCGATCGGCGGCTGCAGCGGCGACGGCGACCCGCCGGCGCGGTTGCCGCGTGAGTTCAGCCACCTGGTGCTCGACAGCGCCGCCGGCGTCCATGGCAAGTCGCTCGAACGGCTGCTTGATCAGGCCAATGCCGTCATCGTCCCGGTCCAGCCCTCACTCTTCGATATCCTCGCGACGCGCCGCTTCTTCGAAACCCTGCTCGAGCAAAAGGCCGTGCGCAAGGGGCGCACCCAGGTTGGCGTCGTCGGCATGCGCGTCGATGTGCGCACGCGCGCCGCCGACGAACTCGACCGTTTTCTCTCGTCCTACGCGATTCCGGTGCTCGGCCACTTGCGCGATACGCAGCTCTACGTGCAACTGGCGGCCAACGGCATGACCGTCTTCGACCTTTCGCCAGCCCGCGCCGAACGAGAACTCGAGCAGTGGCGGCCGATCATCGACTGGGCCGAAGGCGGTTAGCACCGCCAGTGCGCAGACCGGCAAACTATTCCTGCGCAACCGACTCCAAGCTGACCGTCAGCGCCCCCGCGCGCTACGTTCTTTCAGGAGTTTTTTCGTGATCAGCCTTCGCCCCAGTGCTGCGCGCGGTTTTGCCGACCAGGGCTGGCTCGTCGCGCGCCATAGTTTTTCGTTCGCCGATTACCATGATCCTGCCGAAATGGGCTGGGGCGTGCTGCGCGTGATCAACGAGGACCGGGTGGCGCCCGGGCAGGGCTTCGGCATGCACAGCCACCGCGACATGGAAATCGTCACCTATGTCTTGTCCGGCGTTCTCGAACACCGGGACAGCCTGGGCAACGGCGAAGTGATCAGACCCGGCGAAGTGCAGCGGATGAGCGCCGGGAGCGGCATCCGGCACAGCGAATTCAACCCTTCGGCGAACGAAGTGACGCATCTGCTGCAAATCTGGATCGAGCCGAATGAACTCGGCGTCGAACCCGGTTATGAGCAGCAGCCGCTTGCGCCCGGGCAAAACCTTTGGCGTCTGATCGCCTCAGCCGACGCCGCGGACGGCAGCACGCGCCTGCATCAGGACGCGCGCATCGTCGCCGCGCGACTTTCGTCTGGCGCAGAACTCAGTTATGCGCTCGACGCGCGGCGCCTGGGCTATGTTCACCTCGTGCGCGGCGCCCTCACGCTCAATGGAATACCGATGGTAACTGGCGATGGGGCGAAAATCGCCGCCGAGTCATCGCTGCATTTTGCCGCCGAAGAACAAAGCGAAATCCTGTTTTTTGATTTGCCGCGCTGAGCGCCGGCTTCGGGCTGCGCTCCAACAAATCGACACTCACTTCGGCACTCACCATTGCCGCTCGAAGCCGCGCCGCCGGTCATGACGCACCTCCCGGTAATCACGATAATTACGGGAATCCCGGTAGTCCCGGTAGTCCCGGTACTCGCCATGGCGCGGCGCGTAGTGCCGATGACGGTCGCTTATTACGTAAACCGTCGGCCGTTCGACGCGCCGCGGCGCGACATAATAGTAGGGTGCCGGCGCATAGGCGCGCTGAATATAAACCACCGGCGGCGGCGCATAGGCCCGCTGCGTATGGACGACCGGCGGCGCATAGTATTCGACGCGCTGCGCCATGATCGGCCGCCCGTGCTGGCCGGTCAGCGCGACGCCGGCCGCCGCGCCGAGCGCTCCGCCGATCAGCGCCCCGTGGCGACCGCCGACCGACTGGCCGACGAGCGCGCCGGCGCCGCCGCCGAGCAAGGCGCCGACGACGGCATCGTTGGCCATAGCCGCACTCGAGGTGAGCAGGCCGAAGGACAGGGCGAGCGTGATACCGAACTGCTTGTTCATGACAACTTCCTTTCATACCGGGTGAAGTGACGAGCTCAGCATAGCGAGAAGGCTCGCTTCCGGTGTTACCCCGCGGTAAGGCTTTGTAAGCCTTTGTTGCGTCGGCAGCGGGCGCCGAGCGGCATGGTGTGAGAAAGGCGGCGCTTGGCCGGCCGCCCATCGGGGTAAAATGTGGGCATGTCCGAACGCACCGCTTCACCGTCCTTCATTCATCTGCGCTTGCACAGCGAGTATTCAGTCAGCGACGGCATCGTCCGTCTTGACGACGCGTTGGCGCGCGCGGTCGCCTGCGGCATGCCGGCGCTGGCGCTGACCGACCTCGTCAACTTTTTCGGTCTGGTCAAGTTTTATTCTGCGGCGCGCGAGCAGGGCATCAAGCCGGTGCTCGGCGCCGACGTCTTCCTCACCAACGAAAGCGAGCCCGACCGGCCCTATCGACTGCTGCTGCTCTGCCGCTCGCATCGCGGCTATCTGCAGCTTTGTCAGCTGCTTTCGCGCGCCCAACTTGCACCGCGCCTACGCGGGCGCGCCGAAATGTCGCGCGAGATGCTGCGCGAGGTCGGCGTTGACGGGCTGATCGCCTTGTCAGGGGCGTCCCATGGCGATATCGGCGAGGCGCTGCTGCAGGGCAATCGCGAGCAGGCTTTGAGCCGCGCGCGCTACTGGGCGAGCTTTTTTCCCGGCGCCTTTTATTGCGAAGTTCAGCGCGTGCATGCGCGCGGTCAGGCGCAACAGGAGTCGCTGATCGCGGCGACCGCCGACCTTGCCGCCGACCTCGGCCTGCCGCTCGTCGCCACGCATCCGATCCAGTTTCTCGAACGCGAGGACTTCAAGGCGCACGAAGCGCGCGTCTGCATCGCCGAGGGCTATATGCTGGGCGACGCGCGGCGTCCGCGCCTGTTTACCGAGGAGCAGTACTTCAAGTCGCCCGATGAGATGGTCGCGCTGTTTTCCGACCTGCCCGAAGCGCTCGCCAATTCCGTCGAGATCGCCAAGCGCTGCAACTTCGAGATCACGCTCGGCAAGAATTACCTGCCGGATTTCCCCACCCCCGACGGCATCACGCTCGACGATTTCCTCTGTCAGGAAGCAGCGCGCGGACTTGAGACGCGACTGCTCCAGCTCTTTCCCGACGCCGCCGTACGCGCGGCGCAGCGCCCCACCTATGAGAGCCGGCTCAAGATCGAGACCGAAACCATCGTCCAGATGGGTTTTCCCGGTTACTTCCTGATCGTTGCCGACTTCATCAACTGGGCGAAGCGCAACGGCGTGCCGGTCGGCCCGGGCCGCGGTTCTGGCGCCGGCTCGCTGGTCGCCTTTTCGCTCGGCATCACCGACCTCGATCCCTTGCGCTACGCGCTGCTCTTCGAGCGCTTTCTCAATCCCGAACGCGTTTCGATGCCCGACTTCGACATCGACTTTTGCCAGGACAACCGCTGGCGCGTCATCGAATACGTACGCGCCAAATATGGCGCCGACGCGGTGTCGCAGATCGCGACCTTCGGCACCATGTCATCGAAGGCGGTGATCCGCGACGTCGGGCGCGTGCTCGACCTGCCGTACAATTTCTGTGACCAGCTCTCCAAGCTGATCCCGCTCGAAGCGAACAAGCCGCTCTCGCTGGCCAAGGCGATCGAGGCTGAGCCGCAACTCAAGGCCAAGATCGAGGCAGAAGAAGAGGTGCGTGATCTCTTCGACCTCGCCGCCCGCCTCGAGGACTTGACGCGCAACGTCGGCATGCACGCCGGCGGCGTGCTCATTGCACCGGGCAAGCTCACTGATTTCTGCCCGCTCTACTCGACGGACGGTGGCGCTTCGGTGATTTCGCAGTTCGACAAGGACGACGTCGAGAAAGTCGGCCTCGTCAAGTTCGACTTCCTCGGCCTGCGCAACCTGACGATCATCAAGCTCGCCGTCGATTACGTCGAACAGCTGACCGGCGTGCGCCCCGACCTTGAGGCCTTGCCCTTCGACGATCCGCGCGCCTACCAGATACTCAAGGATGCCAACACCACGGCGATTTTCCAGGTCGAATCGGAGGGGATGAAGAAGCTCCTCAAGAAGCTCGCGCCCGACCGCTTCGAGGACATCATTGCCGTTCTCGCCCTCTACCGGCCGGGGCCGCTCGGCTCGGGCATGGTCGATGACTTCATCCTGCGCAAGAAGGGCCAGCAGAAGATCGACTACTTCATCGACGATCTCAAGGGCTGCCTCGAGCCGACCTACGGCGTCATCGTGTATCAGGAACAGGTGATGCAGATCGCCCAGATCATCGGCGGCTACACCTTGGGCGGCGCCGACCTCCTGCGTCGCGCGATGGGCAAGAAGAAAGCCGAAGACATGGCGCTGCATCGCGACCTGATGCGCGAAGGGGCGAAGCAAAAGGGCTACGGCGAGAAGCTCGCCATGCAGCTTTTCGACCTGATGGAAAAGTTTGCCGAATACGGCTTCAACAAGTCCCATACCGCGGCCTATGCCGTCGTCACCTACCACACGGCATGGCTCAAGGCGCATTACCCGTCGGCCTTCATCGCCGCGACGCTCTCGTCCGACATGGACAACACTGATTCGGTGAAGATTTTCTACGACGACGCGCTCGCCAACCAGCTCACCGTCCTCAGCCCCGACGTTAACGCTTCCCAGTACCGCTTCACGCCGGTCGATCGCAAGTCCATTCGCTATGGCCTTGGCGCGGTCAAGGGCACTGGCGAGCAGGCCGTCAATTCGATTTTGAAGGCGCGCCAGAGCGGCGGCCCGTTCCGCGACCTCTTCGATTTTTGTCGGCGTGTCGACAAGCGCATGGTGAACCGGCGCAGCGTCGAAGCGCTGATTCGCGCCGGCGCCTTCGACGCGCTTGACGATCATCGCGCGCGGCTGATGGCTTCGGTCGGCGTGGCCATTGAAGCGGCCGAGCAGGCCGAGCGCAACGCCATGCAGGTGAGCCTGTTCGACGTCTTCGACGCGGCGACCTGCGCCGAACACGGGCCGCAATACCGCGAAGTCCCGCGCTGGAGCGAACGGCAAAAGCTATTCGAGGAAAAGCTGGCGCTCGGCTTCTTTTTCTCCGGACACCCATTCCTCAGTATCAAGGCCGAAGTGACGCGCTTTGCGCGTAAGCCGCTCGCCGCGCTGCAGCCTAAAAAGGAGCCGCAATTGCTTGCCGGCCTCGTCGTCGGCCTGCGCACCAAATTTACCAGCCGCGGCAAAATGGCTTTCGTCCAGCTCGACGACGGAACGAGTACCCTCGAAGTCTCGGTATTCAATGAACTCTTCGAAGCCGAGCGCGCCAAGATCCGCGACGACGAGGTGCTGATCGTCGAGGGCAAGGTTCAGCGTGATGACTTTGCCGGCGAAGGCCGCGTGCGCGTCATTGCCGAACGCCTGCTGACGCTCGCCGAGGCGCGCGGGCGTTTCGCCAAGCATCTGCGTCTTTCGCTCAACGGGCAGGCCGGCGGCGCCAACGGCCGGCTTGCCGTGGCCCGCCTGGGCGCCTTGCTCGCCCCGTATATGCCCGGCAACTGCCCGGTGCGCGTCGCTTACCGCAACGCCGATGCAAGTTGCGAGTTGTTGCTCGGCGACGAGAGCCGCGTGCGCCTCGAAGACGATCTGCTCGCCGCGCTCGGCGACTGGCTTTCAGGCGACAACGTCAGCGTCGATTATTGAATGTTCGCTGACGGTTACGCCTGCGTAAAACCGCTCGTTGCATCGCCGTCGCCGGAGTTTGGGAGATCGTTGCTTAAAAGGCGCTCGACGCGTGCCGCTGGCGGCCCCTGGGCGGCCCACGCACAAAGGGCTTCGACCGCTGCCGGGTCGCCGCTGACCAGCGCTTCAACGCTGCCGTCACTGCGGTTGCGCACCCAGCCGGCAAGTTGCAGCGTGTTGGCTTTCTGGCTTAGCGCCGAGCGAAAACCGACGCCCTGAACGCGGCCGCTGATCGACAGGCGGCGGGTCAGCCGCGCCACCCGGCCGCCTCCGTCATAGCTTCGGAATACAGCGACACGACCAGTCGCTGGCCAATAGGCTCGGTGATTCGCTTGCCCCGGCGCGCGGCGCGATCGCCGCGAGGATACCCTGCATCAACTGCAGCGGCGTCGGCGGACAGCCGGGAATCGACACGTCGACCGGTATGACGTTGCCAACACGGCCGCAGGACGCGTAGCTCTCGCCGAAAATTCCGCCGGTGCAGCCACAATCGCCGACCGCGACGACGAGCTTGGGTTCGGGCGTCGCCGCGTAAGCGCGCTTCACCGCCACTTCCATGTTTTTGGCGACCGGTCCGGTAACGAGCAAAAGATCGGCGTGACGTGGGCTCGCGGCGAATTTGATGCCGAGCGCTTCGAGGTTGTAATAAGCGTTGTGCAGCGCGTGAATTTCAAGTTCGCAGCCGTTGCACGAACCCGCGTCGATATGGCGGATGACGAGTGCGCGACCGAGTTGGCGTAGCACTGCGTCGGCGAGCCGCTGCGTCGTCGCGCGCAGGGCCTCGTCGGCCGCCGGCGCCGGCTCGCTGATTAGGCCAGTACGCAAAATCTGTCGGAGCAGAGGGAACATCGGAGCGCAGTCCTTAAAGATCGGGTCCCGAATACGAGAGGTTGAACGATTTATTGATCAGCGGAAAGTCCGGAACGATGTTGTCGATAACGGCGTGTTCGAGCGCTGGCCAATTTTGCCACGACGGGTCGTGGCAATGGCAGCCGCGCACCTTACCGTCTACACCGGTCTCCAGCGCGACGAGAACATCGCCGCGCCAGCCTTCGATCCAGCCGCAGGCGCGCTGGTTCGCCGCGCTACGAATTTCACTGCGCACGCTGCCGTCGGGCATCTCGCCGACGATCCGCTGAATGAGGAGCAGCGATTCGGCGATTTCGGCAAAGCGCACGAGCGCGCGCGCGGCAACGTCGCCGTTGCGCTCGATCGCCATCTGCGGCGTGAGCTGGTCGTACGGTGCGCACGGATGATCGCAGCGCAGATCCCAGCGTTGTCCGCTGGCGCGACCGGCCAGCCCGATGACGCCAAGGCGCCTGGCGAGCTTTGGCGTGACGCGGCCCGTGGTCAAAAAACGGTCCTGCAGCCCGGCGTGCTCGTCGTAGATCGCTTTGAGCTTGCGCACCTCGTAGCGGAAGGTATGGCACTGGTCGATGATCGCCTGCACGCCGGTCGCGTCAAGGTCGACGGCGACGCCGCCGGGGACGATGCGGTCCATCAGCAGGCGATGCCCGAAGAGTCGGGCGTTGAGGCGGATCCAGTCTTCCCTGAGGCGCATGAACTGGGTCAGGCCGAAAGCCAGCGCAACGTCGTTGCCGAGATAGCCGAGATCGCCAAGGTGGTTGGCGACGCGTTCGCGCTCGAGCAGCAGGGCGCGCAGCCAGAGCGCGCGTGGCGGCGGCTCGCTGCCGCTGATCGTTTCGGCGGCCTGGCTGTAAGCCCAGGCGTAAGCGACCGTCGAATCGCCCGAAACGCGGCCGGCGAGCCGGGCCCCTTCCGCGAGGCCCATGCCGACGAAGCGGCGTCCTATCCCTTTGTGCACCCAGCCGAAGCGCTGCTCAAGGCGTAGCACGCCCTCGCCCATTGCCGAAAAACGGAAATGGCCGGGCTCGATGATGCCGGCGTGGATCGGACCGACGGCGATTTCGTGCACGCCGTCGCCCTCGACGCGAACGAAGGCGTACTCCTCGTTCGTGGCGGCAAAGTGCGCAGGCGTTACGGCCGGCGTATCGCGGCGCAGCGGATAGTAGTCGGCGGGCCAGTTGGCGTGCCGCAGCCAGGGGCGCTGGTCGCCAGCGTCGGGACGCACGCCGAGCAGGTCGCGCAGCGCGCGTTGCATGCGCTCGGCCGCCGGGAAGGGCAGCGACAGGTCGGGAAACTCGGGGTTCTCGGTGGCCAGCGGCAGCGTCAGGCAAGCGAGGCCCTCGGCCAGGTCAAAGGCGACATGCAGCGCATAACCCAGGTCAGCGTCGCGATCGCGCTCGTCGCTGCCCCAGAGCGCGACGAG
>JBBRXI010000037.1:0-12219 GCA_038248575.1 Burkholderiales bacterium
AAAACCCGAAGGCCTTCTTTTCCTGAGCAAAGCCAGCGATGGCGCCGTCCTTGCCGGTACCGGTCGTCGCCTCCTTGGCGACCAGGATGAGTTCGGGGGCCAGGCGCGTCGCGGCCTCTGTGATGGCCATCGTCTCGGGGCTCTGGCTGCCGGGGCGGAAGAAAAGCAGGCGGTCGTCGGTCGCCTTGACGATGAGCAGCGCGACGAGTGGCGGTGCAGTTGGAGCGCCGGTGGCCGGCGTTTCGGCGATCAGAATCGCGTCTTCGATTTGCGCGCTGGCGCCGGTAGCCGGGGTCGCCGCGTCGGCGGCGAGGGTCGCTGACGCCTCAGGCGGTGCCGCGGCGAAGGCGATCAGCGGAAGCGGCAGCGCCTGCCAGTTGACCGTGGCGAGCGCGCAGCGGCCGGTTTTGATGCCGAGCGCGCGCGCCGCGTCGTGCACCGTCGATAGCGTATAAGGCGGTGGGTAATCCTGGGCCAGCAAGGCCGCCGAGAATGGAATACGGAACAGCGCGCACAGACTCGCCAGGACCCATAAAACGTCCTCGCGCCTGACTTCTTCCTGTAGGTTCATGGACGCTCGCTACTGCAAGAGTGTTTCCCCGGCTGCTTTTTTTCTTATCAGCGGACGCTACTGCCGGTCGGCGGCAAAGTCAATATGATCATTGAATTATTCCCGGCACTTCAGGCGCGGCACGTCAAAATGAATGACTACCGCCGTGCGTCCGTTCGATACGCAAACAACTTTGGCTCAAAAACCATCGCCAACAGGTCGTTGAGCTTGAAGGTCACCTGGTTGAGAGATTCTTTGACATTCGCGGCGCGGGCGGTCGTTGTCTGGTTGCTTTACAGAAAGGCCGTCAATAACGCCTGGGCGTGCAGACAAAAGGCCTACACACCCGGCGCGTTATTGCTGATCGCATCGGCGGGAGTGCCGATGCGATCAGCAAAGGTGTCCCCAGGGCAATTGCATTCGCGCGGAGGGCTGCCGCATCAAACCGATATCCAAGCGGTTGCCGCTTGGCGTTGCCTGTCTGGATAGTTTCGTCTATACTCTGTATAAACATTACGGAGGTATTGAGCGATGGCTGAAGCACTGCTTGACATCAAGCACTGGGGAAACAATCTGGGGGTTCGTCTGCCCGCAGCCGTTGCACGGGAGGCGCGTTTTCATGCCGACCAGCGTGTCCGGGTTTCCGTCGAAGGCGGGCGCGTCATCATCTCGCCGTTGACCGATACGCCGCTTACCCTTGAGCAGCGTCTGTCCCGGTTTGATCCGGCTCGGCATGGAGGAGAGGCCATGAGTGGCCCGGCGCTGGGTGCCGAGCGTTGGTAGCAACCAAGACCAGACCAAAGTGGGCTCCAGATCGACAGGACATCATCTGGATCGACTGTGACCCACACGCTGGAAGAGAGATGCGCGACAGGCATCCCTTCGTGGTTCTTTCGCCTCGCGCCTTCAACGTGCGCACTTCGCTGGTCATCGGCTTGCCGATGACTACGGCTGAATACAATGCCGACAATCCCTTTGCTATTGCGGCAGGCGTTGCCAAAGGTGCGAAAAAGGGAAAGACGAGTTACGTGTTGTGCCACCAACCCAAGTCTTTCGA
Source organism: Burkholderiales bacterium (assembly GCA_038248575.1). GTDB lineage: Bacteria > Pseudomonadota > Gammaproteobacteria > Burkholderiales > Rhodocyclaceae > Propionivibrio. The sequence goes on from JBBRXI010000037.1 coordinate 1,608, forward strand.
CTGGCGTGTGCGTGAAGCCGCACCCCATCCGCTGAAACGCTTAACGGATGCTCTGTTTGCGCAGGTCTGTGAGGTGCTAAATCAGATTGTTCAATTGCCAGCATAATGGGCGAGGGGCCGTAGGGTCATGTGGGACAAATCGTGATTGTTTTTCATGCGACGGTGATACATCGCAATTCCCGGGTAGCCCGCCATGCCCCGGCGCGATGATGAAGATGCCCGCTTATATTTTAATGGCATGTTTTTCAATTAAAGAGGCCGGTGACGGATGGCACAAGTTTAAGGCGATAACTGGTGTGTAAAGCAGTGGGCTGACAGCCCCTGTAGCAACCCCGCCCGGCTCATGTCACACCTCCTCGGGACAGCATAAACCGGATACACCATTTGCTGCTACTCAGGACAGGTTCTTTGTTCCCTCACTGTTTTTGTCGGTTTGCCATGCCATTATCAATCGCTTACCATCTCAAAGAGTTGCGATCAAAGGGATGCGCATGCGACCGTCCGTGGTGCTTGACATGAAACGAAGCGCTGTACGCGAAGCGGCAAGCCGCTTCCGGGCAGTGAATCCGCGTATTTTTGGATCGCTGCTACATGGTACCGATCGGGACGGCAGCGACCTTGACCTACTGGTCGACGCACTGCCCGGTACGACGTTGTTCGACCTGGGCGGACTGCAAGACGAGCTGGAATCGCTGCTCGGCATCAGCGTCGATCTGCTGACACCTGCAGATTTGCCGCTGAAGTTCCGTGCCAAGATGGTCGCGGAGGCGCAGCCGGTATGAGCGACGGCCGACTTCCCGACTACCCGACTACCTCGGCCACATGCGACAGGCCGCAACGGATGCATTTGGTTTCGTGGAGGGCCTAGCCAAGGATGATTTCCTGGCGGACAAGCGCACCCCGCAGGCCGTCATCATGAGCCTCATCATCATCGCCGAGGCCGCGACAAAAGTGATGGAAGGGTATGCCGGTTTCACCGAGGCGCACCCAGAGGTTCCGTGACGCAGCATGCGCGGCATGCGTAACCGCATTGCGCACGGCTACTTCGATATCATTTTTTTCTTATCAGCGGACGCTACCGGGCGGTAATGGCAATGTCAATAAGACTTATGGGTTTGTTTGGAGGACGCTGGGCGTTTACGCCGGTTTGCCGCCGCGCTCGGTCGGCCGCAGCGTCATCTCGTGTCTATAGAAACAGATCGTGTTGCGCCCCTTGGCCTTCGCTTCGTACATGGCCTGGTCGGCTTGCTTCAGGAGTTCGGGCAGTGGCGTTTGCTGGTCGCCAATCACGGTGACGCCGATGCTGACCGTTCCGCGATAGGGCTGGCCGCCGAGGTCGTAGGGCTGGGCGAGCAGGGCGATGATTTTTTTTGCCACCTTGTCAGCCTGCGTCGCCGTTTCGGCAGCGCTGACACTCAGATTGGCGAGCATGGCGACAAACTCGTCGCCGCCAAAACGCGACACCGTGTCTCCTTCGCGAACGCACGTCGACAGGCGTTGGCCGACTTGCTGCAGCAAAAGGTCGCCCTGGTCGTGTCCCTGCGAATCGTTGAGGCCCTTGAAGTTGTCGAGGTCCATGAACATCAGCGCGCCCTGGCGGCCGCTGCGCGTGCTCGCGGCGAGTGCCTGTTGCAGGCGGTCGAGCAGCAGGCGCCGGTTGGGCAGGCGGGTCAGCGGGTCATAGAACGCAAGGGTCCTGATTTCGTCCTCAGCCGCCTTGCGCGCGGTGATGTCGGTCAGTGTGCCGACATAATTTGTCACCAGAGCCTCGCCGTTTTTCACGGCGGTAATCGTCAGCCACTGCGGATACACTTCGCCGCATTTGCGCCGGTTCCAGATTTCGCCTTGCCATGAACCGCTGGCGTCGATCGCTTCCCACATGGCCGCATAAAACGCCGCGTCATGGCGGCCCGATCTGAGCAAGCGCGGAGATTGTCCGGCAACGGCGTCGATGGCGTAGCCGGTAATTCTGGTAAAGGCCTTGTTGATGCGCAGGATCCGTCCCCCGGCATCGGTGATCACCATGCCTTCCTGCGACTCAAAAGCGGTCGCGGCAATACGCAGTTCCTGTTCGGCGATCTTGGGCCCGCTGATGTCCTGCGTTGTGCCGACGCACCGCCACGGCTTGCCGTCGGCGTCAAACTCGACTTCGCCGCGTTGGCGCACCCAGCGACTTTTGTTGCCGATCCGGATGCGATGTTCGCTGAGTAACGGCTTGCCCGCGAGCGCCGCCTGGCATTCGCGCTCGAGTGCGGGCAGGTCGTCGGGGTCAACGCGTTTGAAGTAGCCGGTGCGGTTGCCGAGGGCGGCGTTGCCAAGGCCGAAGATGCGCCGCGTCTCGGGCGACATTTCGATTGCGTCGCTGGAAAAATCGTAGACCCAACTGCCGATGCGAGCTACCGACTGGGCGGTAGTGAGGTCGGCGGCGATGGTCTGAGCTTCGGCCGTACGCTGCGCGAGGTCGCGGCTGAGTCTTTCGACCTCGGCCAGACGCCGACTGTAGGCGCGCACGAGCGAGACGATCAGGAAGGTGGTGAGAACGATGCACCAGACTTGAATCAGGCCGTACAACTCGGGCGGCGTGTCGGGACTTGCCGGCAAAATGCCGAGGTTTTCGGCGACGACGAGCCCCAGCGTCGCTGCCGCGCTCAGCGCGCCCATGACGATGGCGCTGCGCGGGCCGAGCAGCCAGCCGCAGATCATGATGAGCAGCGGAAAGATGACGACCGGCGTGCCGCGCACGCCGCCATAGAAGACGAGAACGGTGGCCATGATCGCCCAGGTCGCCCAGACCATCGTCGCCAGCGCCATGGCCAATCGGCCACGCGCCATCAGGACCAGCGTCACCACCGAGATCAGCACCTGGACGATGGGAGCCACAATGCGCAGCGGTTGCTCGGGCGAACTCAGATGGACGATCAGCACGAAACTCAGCGATGCGCCGAGGACGAGGCCCGCCGCGTACTTCAGGAAGGCAGGCGACAAACCCCACGAATATGGGATGTCGGCGAAGGATTGGCGGGAAACGATCTCGGCTTTCATGTCCTTGTCGTGTCACATCGGCCTGTTTCCAGTATAGACGCCGGTTCGAAGCGGCGCGAATCAGGGCCGGTAGAGCAAAAAATCGTTCCGTTCTTCTTTCCACGCCGCCTCGTCGGCGCCGGCCTGTGCGTCGAGGTCGGACGGTGTCGCGCACGCGTCGTCAACCCACTCGCGCAGCAGCGGGCTGCCGTTGATCAGGTCGATCGCCAGACGCTCGTGTTCATATTCGTAGGGAAAGTCGCGCCACAGCGGGTAGTCCGGCTGCAAGCGGCGCAAGGCCTTGAACGCCAGGCTTTGCAGGCGCCACGGGCGGAACGCCTGGGGCCCGTAACTGGCGTCGTCGACGTGGATGTGCACGCCGTTACAGAGCTTCCCGGCGTGCTTGTGGAAAGTCGGTTCGAAGCAGATCTCGCGCAGCCGGCAACCGGCCAGCCAGTGCGGCGCCAGCGCGTGCATTTGTCCGATCAGCGCCGGCGCGTCGATGTCCGGGGCGCCGAATATTTCGAGCGGGCGCGTCGTCCCGCGGCCCTCGGATAGCGTCGTGCCCTCGAGCATGACGGTGCCGGGATAGCAGCGCGCCATCGCCACATTCGGCGCATTCGGACTCGGATTGATCCAACTGCGCTCGCCGCCGGGCCAGCCGAAGCCCGGGGCGGCGTCGGGCGACCAGCCTTGCATCTCGACGACGCGACAGTCGACATTCAGGTCGAGCGTGGCGATGAACCAGCGCGCCAGTTCGCCGAGCGTCAGGCCGTGGCGCATCGGCAAGGCGCCGGCGCCGACGAAGCTCTCCCAGCCGGGGCGCAGCAGCAGCCCCTCGACCGGGCGGCCGACCGGGTTCGGGCGGTCGAGCACCCATACTGCCTTGCCGTGCTCGGCGGCGGCCTCGAGCAGGTAGCGCAAGGTGGTGATGAAGGTGTAGATGCGGCAGCCGAGGTCCTGCAGGTCGACGAGCAGGACGTCGAAACAGTCCATCATCGCCGGCGTCGGACGGCGCACGGCGCCGTACAGGCTGAACACCGGGATAGCGTGGCGCGCATCGAGGAAGTCGGGCGATTCGACCATGTTGTCCTGCTTGTCGCCGCGCAGACCGTGCTGCGGACCGAAGGCTGCGGTCAGGCGTATGTCAGGCAGACCGGCGAGCGCGTCGAGCGCGTGCGTCAGATCGGCGCTCACCGATGCCGGGTGCGCGAGCAGGGCAACGCGCTGGCCGGCCAGCGCGGTGCGCAGCGCCGGTTCGGCGAGCAGGCGGTCGAGTCCAAAGTGAGTGAGCATGGCGGGACTTTCAGTTGAATGGGTTATCTGGTGCCGCGCAGAGCCCGCAGAGCCCGGCGAGAGCCAGGAAGCGCGCTCGGCATCAACGCCTTAGCCGGGTGCGGGCAGGGTCAGGACAAAGGTCTCGCGGTGATGAAAATCGGGGTGCTCGCCGGCGTGCCGCAGCGCCCAGTAACTGCGCTCGCCGTCGACCGTCTCGTCGCTCTCGACGATCGCCGTCAGTCCAACCTGCAGCGTCTGCGTCGCCGCGCCGCGCGGTAGCAGCCCGGCGCCGACGCGGGCGGTCAATTCGAGCCGGCCGGGCGAAAGGCGGCTGCCCAGCGCGGGCGCGCTCGCCGCTTCGTCGAGGGTTAGCCGGCGGCGATAGGCGGAGAAGGCGTAGGCCGCCCATTGTCCCGACGGCGAGAAGTTCAATTCGCGGTAGGCCGGGTCGCCGGCGACGGCGATAAAGGCCTCGCAACAGGTGTGCTCCCAGAGCCGGTCGTGTCGATCGGGCGTGCCCGGCGGCGGAATGCGCAGGCGAATGAGGTCGCCGCTCAGCGTATAGACGAAGATGAGGCCGCCGTCCGGCGTGCGCTCGGCACGCGCACTCAGGCTGCGAACGAAAGGGGCCGGCGTTTGCGGGTGGCACAGCAGGGTCAGTTGGTCAGGCCTGAAGGTCGAGTCGTGCATCGCCGTGCCGTCGCAGTGAATTGGACGGCTTATTGTAAATGAGTTCGTCGGGCGCCCATGTCGTCGTCACACAAATCGCCGGCCACCCGGCGCAGAGGGCGCGCCAAATGGACCATGAGGAACAGTAATCGTGTTTGACAGGGGTGCACAGGTCGAAGATACTGGCGCGATATTCCGGCGCGTGTATGCCCTTTCAGGTCCTTGGCGGCGCACCGTTTTTTGCCCCGGAATCGTTGCATCATCACCGCAAGATAGCCAAAGCGCTACGAGGAGACACAGATGGCTGTGCTGGACGGAATCATCGGGACAACCTCCGGCAAGGAGAAGGGCAAAGCCAAGAGCAAGGAAAATAGCTTCAGTCCGATCAATACCTTGTGGATCATGGACAAGATGAACTTGTCCGACGACACCGACGACAATCTGCTCCGCCCGCTGCCGTGGATCGGCCAGCGCCCGGTGCGCGAGCAAATGGGCCTGCTCCTCTCGGTAGTGCTTGTCGCCGCGGTGCTCTTTCTCATCACCGCTTTCGTGGCCTTTCAGAGTTCGAGCCGCTACGCCGAAATGCGCGCCATTTCGACCGAAATGCAGATGCTTTCGCAACGGCTCTCGCGCGGCCTGACACAGGCCATGCTCGGTAACGCCGAGGGCTTCGAAGTCATGGAGAACGCCTATACGCGCTTTAGCAGCGACCTTCAGACGCTCGAGGACAAGGCCGATTTCCTCGGTGGCAAGAGTCCCGAGCTCGGCGAAATTCGCGAAATCTGGGACAACACCTTCACGCCGGCGCCGAACAAGTTGTCGATCACCTCGCTGCTCGACCAAAAGAGCAGCCTCGTCTCATTGAGCAGTCGCGTGAACCAGGCCAACTCGTCTGACGCCGTGCTCAGCCTGCAAGCGCGGGAGTTCGCGCAGATCGTCGCCAAGGTTTCGCCCCGGGATCAGGCCGCTGCCGCACAACTGCCGCTACTTGTCGCGCACATGGCGCGTTACGCCAACGTCCTGCTCGCCGGCGAATCGTACAACCCGGAATGGGTGCCACAGCTGGTCGCCAGTATCGACCGTTTCAATAAATTGACCGCGGCCTTCAAGCAGGGCGATGCCGCCCAGGGCATCACGCCGGTCAGCGACCCCGAAGCCTTGCGCGTGCTCGGCCGGATCATCGATAACGCCGGCGCCTACAACCAGTTGCGCGAAATTGTCGTGCGCAACAACATCGGCATGGTGAACGCGCGTATCGCCAGCCTCGCCATCGTGCGCGACAGCGAGACCCTGCTCGAGAAGAGCACGCGTCTTGCCGAGCAATACGAAGCCGGCACGAGCACCCGGCTGGCGACCGTCGCCGAAGTCATTCTCGCTGCGCTGGCGCTCGCTGCGCTCTACCTGCTGGTGCGCGTGTTCAACCAGGAAGCGGTTCGCCGTCGGCTGCAGTCGGAAAGCGAAAATCGCCGCAACCAGGAAGCCATCTTGCGCCTGCTCAACGACATGGCCGACCTCGCCGACGGCGATTTGACGGTACGCGCCGTCGTTACCGAAGACCTGACCGGGGCCATTGCCGACTCGATCAACTACACGATCGAGGAATTGCGTACCCTGATCACCGAAATCAACCGCGCAACCGAAGAGGTTACGCGCGTCACCGGACAGGCGCAGCAGGTTTCCAGCGAACTGCTCATCGCCGCCGAACGTCAGTCGCACGAGATCGCCGATACCAACCGGGCGGTCAGCCAGATTGTTCAGTCGATACAGGGCGTCTCCGGGTCGGCCGCCGAATCGTCGAAGGTCGCCAACGCCTCGCTGACCGCCGCCGAGCAGGGCGCCGACGCGGTGAACAACCAGATCAAGGGCATGAACGAGATTCGCCAGCAGATCCAGGAGACCGCCAAGCGGATCAAGCGGCTCGGCGAATCGTCACAGGAGATCGGTGAAATCGTTGAACTCATCTCGGATATTACCGAACAGACCAACGTCCTCGCGCTCAACGCGGCGATTCAGGCCGCCGCCGCCGGTGACGCTGGGCGCGGCTTCTCGGTCGTCGCCGAAGAGGTGCAGCGCCTCGCCGAACGTTCGGGTGAGGCGACCAAGCAGATCGGCGCGATCGTCAAAACGATTCAGGCCGATACGCACGACGCCGTAGCGGCCATGGAACTGACGACGCACGGCGTTGTTGAGGGCGCAAAGCTGTCCGACGCGGCCGGCACGGCACTCGCGGAAATCGGCCGCGTCTCGCGCCATCTGGCGCGCCTGATCGAATCGATCGCGCGCGAGACTGACGGCCAGAGCAAGCTCGCGACGCGCGTCAATTCGTCGATGCGCGACATTCTCGGCATCACCAAGCAGACCTCCAGCGGCACCAAGCTGTCGGCCGAAGCGGTCGGCCAATTGGCGAGCCTTTCCGCCGAACTCAAGAGCTCGGTCTCGGGCTTCAAGCTCTAGCCGAGAACTTCCACCGCAGAGGCGCAGAGGGCGCAGAGGCACCGCAGAGAAAAGAGAACGGATAGGCCGGTCATGCGAGGCGGTGTGCAAGTGCCTGCAACGTGTCCCGCCTTCGCCCGCCTAGTGCACGCCCTGCCGTTCTCTGCGTTATCTCAGCGCCCTCTGTGCCTCCGCGCTGGATTTATATCGCGTGTTCGAAAAAATCCAGCAGGCGCTGCGGTAGCCAGGCCAGCGTTCCCGGGAAGGGGCCGCTGACGAAGCCAACGTGGCCGCCTTGGCGCGGGAAGTCGAGCGTCACAGCGCGCGACACCTCAGCCGGTGTCGGCAGCACATCGCGCGGCATGAACGGGTCGTTGCGCGCGTTGACGACCAGCGTTGGCACTTCGATCGCGGCTAACAACGGTTTGCTCGACGCGCGTCGCCAGTAATCGTCGGCGCCGGCAAAGCCATGCAGCGGGCCGGTTACCAGGTCGTCGAAGGCGTAGATGGTGGTCGCAGCGCGCAGGCGATCGGCGGCAAAGAGTCCGGGGAAGCGTTCGAGCTTGGCGGCCGCCGCCCGTTTGAGGGTAGCCAGGAAGCGCCGGCTATAGACGCGGTTGAAACCGCGCCCGAGATGATAGCCGCAGGCTGCAAGGTCGAGCGGCGCGCTCACCGCTGCTGCCGCGTTCAGCAAGCCGGTGGCCGCTGCGCCTTGCTCGCCGAGCCATTTGAGCAGAACGTTGCCGCCGAGCGAAACGCCGACCGCGTAGAGCGCGTGCAGTGGGTACACGGCCTTGAGCCGGCGCACGATCCAGTCGATCTCGGCGCTGTCGCCCGAGTGGTAGGCGCGCGGCAGGCGATTGGCGTGCCCCGAGCAACCGCGGAAATGAACGACGACGCCAAGCCAGCCGATCGCCGACAGGTGGCGCATCAGCGCACGCGAATAGTGGCTCTGCGAGCTGCCTTCAAGGCCGTGAAAAAGAACCAGCAGCGGCGCCGGAGTCGGCTGGCCGCCCGCCGTGACGGCGGGCGCGCTCCAGTCGAGGTCGATGAAGTCGCCGTCCGGCGTTTCCCAGCGCTCGCGCCGGTAGGCTCTCGCGGCCGGCGTGATGAGCAGCGGGTAGATGGTCTGCGCGTGGCCGCCGGGCAGCCACTTCGGTGCGTGGTAGGCAATCAATGCAGTGTACGCAGGCGGTCGCGCCCGCTGCCGATCGGCGCCTGCTCGCTCTGGGTCGCGTCGCCATCGGCAGCCGCCGATACGTGGTGCGAGAGCAGCCGCCAGCCATGCGCGCCGCGCGAAAAAACGTTGGTCGCGAGCAGCGGTCCGCGCGCCGGCTCGTCGCCGAGGTACAAGGCTTCAATCACGCTATGCACATCGAGCATGACGCTCTTCCAGCGCACGCTTGACTTGACGCGCACGTTGAGGCGCGGATTGTTGGCGAAAATCGCCCGCCAGCTTTCGCGTATGGCACCCGGGCCAGCCAGCCGCTGTCCGGTCGGGTGGATGCAGACGATCTCGTCGTCGTCGGCCCAGACGGCCATCAGCGCCTCAAGGTCGCCACGCCCGATGGCGTCGTAGAAGGCCTCTTCGGCGTCTTCGGCGCTGGTGAAAATGGCTCTCATCATGGCCTCCGTTCAGTTGTTCCCGAGCGCGGCGAGGCAGGCGGCGAGCACGCGGGTGGGCTCAAGTTTGTTCAGGCAGTCAAAGTGGCCGAGCGGGCAGTCGCGGGCAAAGCACGGGCTGCACGCGAGATCGAGGGTGATGATCTGCGCGCGCGCCGAGAGCGGCGGCGTAAAGCCCGGCGATGACGAGCCATAGAGTGCGACGAGCGGCCGGTCGAGCGCGGCGGCGACGTGCATCAGTCCGGAATCGTTGCAGACGACGACCTCGGCCATCGCGATCAGGTCGATGGCTTGCGCCAGCGAGGTGCTGCCGCACAAATTCGCCGGCGCGACGGCGCCAGCAGCGAGCGCGATTATGCCGTCGGCGACCGGTCGGTCCTTCGCCGAGCCGAGCAGCCAGACGGCGTAGCCGCGCCCACTGAGTTCATCGGCGAGTGTGGCAAAGTGCCGCTCCGGCCAGCGCTTGGCCGGGCCGTACTCGGCGCCCGGGCAAAAAACGGCGACCTTGTCCGGGCGGACGAGCCCGAGCCCGATCAGCGTTGCCGTCTGCTGTTCGGCCGTCGCCAGCAGGCGGGGCAGCGGCAGCGGTCGCGGCAGTGGCGCGCCGGGCGCTTCGGCCAGTTGCGCGAAACGCTCGGCCATTTGCGGCAGGGCGCGCTCGTCGAGCGTGTGGCGACGGTTCACCAGCCCGTAGCGCGCTTCGCCGGTAAAGCCGATGCGCTCCGGGATCGCAGCGAACCAGGGGACGAGCGCCGATTTGGCCGAATTGGGCAGCAGGTAGGCGCGCTGATAGCCGGCTTGGGCCAACGACCGGCCCAGCCGGTAGCGCGCGACGAGCGCCAGTTGGCCGTGCGCGAAAGGATTGTCGATGATGCGCGCGATCTGCGGCATGCGCTCGAGAACCGGCGCCACCCAGCGCGGCGCCAGCGCGTCAATCTGCAATCCCGGTGTGTACGCCTGCAGGCGGACGAACAGCGCCTGCGCCATGACCGCGTCGCCGATCCAGGCCGGCGCGACGATCAGTGCCCGGGCGGGCGTCGGCGTCGGGCGTGCTGCGTCGGCAGGCGAAGCCGTTGCGCCGGCTGTGCTGCCACTGCTGTTCACGCTTGGCTCCTCATCTGATGTCCTCAATGCCCCTTGGGCACTTCGCCGCAAAATACGTAGTGCGCGCTGCAGTACGGACAGACGGCGTCGCCGCTATGGACGACGTCGAGGAAGACGCGCGGATGACCCGCCCAGAGTGGCGCGTCAGGCAGCGGGCAATAGAGCGGCAGGTCGTGCGCAGTGACGTCAATCGGCGCGCGGGTGTTCGACGGGGCGTTGATTTCGGCCATGGTGCACAACCTTTATTCGACTGAATTGAACTGCAGAACATCGATTTGACCACGGAGTCACGGCGCGCAGCGGGAAAGACAAGCGGCTGTATTTCACGCGACCGTCTATTTCTATTTGTGCGCTCGCGTCGGCTTTGTCCTTGCTGGCCTTTGCTGCTCAGACGTAACTGAGCCAATCGGCGTGTGCCGCTTGCCGGCCGTTCACGCAAGCGAAAAAAAGGCTTTGCAACTGGGTGGTCAGGGTCACGGGGCGC
>JBBRXI010000038.1:0-12193 GCA_038248575.1 Burkholderiales bacterium
CGCGCTGACGCACGCCGGGGCGTACACCGCAGACCAGCTCTTTGCCACTCTCGACACGACCTCGCGCAAGCTCTGGCTTGGGGCGGCCGGCAATATCGTTATTTCCGACACCGTTGGTTTCATCCGCGACCTGCCGCATGCGCTGGTTGCCGCTTTCCACGCCACGCTCGAGGCGACCTCGCGTGCCGATCTGCTGCTGCATGTCGTCGATGCCGCGAGTTCGGCGCGCGACGAGCAGACGGCTGAAGTCAACAAGGTTCTCGAGGAGATCGGTGCCAGCACGGTGCCGCAATTGACCGTTCTCAACAAGCTCGATCTGACCGCGCTGCCGCCCGCGGTTGAACGCGACGAGTATGCTAGAATCACTCGTGTTCGAGTCAGTGCGAAATGCGGAGACGGCTTGCCGTTGCTACGTGAGGCGCTGACCGAGATTGCGCTGGGCAAGCTCAAGGCACAGCGCGATCGTCCGCCGGACGGCGAAGCGTCGCTGAACCCGGGTAGCGTTTTGGAGCCAGATTCTTCCCTATGATTTCAAGCATTGGAGTACTTATGTCGCTCAACGATCCGCAGTGGGGCAATCGCGGCAATGACAGCGGCGGAGGCAAGCGGCCCAATCAGGGTCCTCCCGACCTCGAAGAATTGTGGCGTGATCTTAATCGTCGCCTGGCTGGAATGTTCGGCAAAAAAACGGGTGGCGGCAGCGGCGGCGGCGATCGCCCGCCGGTCGAATTCAATCCGCGCTTTCTCGGCGGTGGCATCACCCTGCTCGTCGCGCTGGTCGTGCTCGCCTGGCTAGCCAGTGGTTTCTATATCGTCGACGCTTCGCAGCGCGGCCTGGTGCTCCAGTTCGGGCGCTTCAAGGAGAGCACCGAGTCGGGTTTGCGCTGGCGTCTGCCGTATCCGATCCAGACGCACGAACTGGTCAATATCTCGGGCGTGCGTACGCTTGAAGTCGGCTATCGCGGCAGCGAAAAGAACAAGGTGCTCAGGGAATCGCTGATGCTCACCGATGATGAAAACATCATCAACATCCAGTTTGCCGTGCAGTACATCCTCAAGGACCCAGTCGATTACCTGTTCAACAATCGCAATCCCGAAGAAGCCGTCATGCAGGTCGCCGAGACGGCGATCCGCCAGATCGTCGGCCGCAACCGGATGGACTTCGTGCTCTACGAGGGGCGCGAGCAGATCGCGGTGAACGCCTCGGCGCTGATGCAGGAAATACTCGATCGCTACAAGACCGGCATCATGATCTCCAAGGTAACCATGCAGAACGCACAGCCGCCGGAGCAAGTGCAGGCCGCCTTCGACGACGCCGTGAAAGCCGGTCAGGATCGCGAACGCCAGATCAATGAAGGCCAGGCTTACGCCAACGACGTGATCCCCAAAGCGCAGGGTACGGCAGCGCGCCTGCGGCAGGAAGCCGACGGCTATCGTCAGCGTGTGATCGCCACGGCCGAGGGCGACGCCAGTCGTTTCCGCCAGATCAATACCGAATACGCCAAGGCGCCGGAAGTGACGCGCAGTCGCATGTATCTTGAAACGATGCAGCAGGTTTATTCGAGCGCCAGCAAGGTGATGGTCGATGCCAAGGGGCAGGGCAATCTACTCTATCTGCCGCTCGACAAGCTGATGCAGGCGGCGGGTGCATTGGTCGCGTCGCCGGACAGCGTCGGCAGCAGCGCCGAAATGCCGGCGCAGGTCCGTTCGGGACCGGCGGTTTCGCATGACACACCGCCGCAAGTGGTGGACAAGCCAGACATACGGTCACGCGACGCTCTGCGCTCGCGCGATCGGGAGGTACGATAATGACAAACAAACTCAATTTCGCGATGGGGGTCGTCGTCGCGATACTGATCGCGCTCAGCGCGTCGATCTTTACCGTCGACCAGCGTCAGCACGCCATCGTTTTCCAGCTCGGTGAAGTGCGCGACGTCATTGCCGAGCCGGGGCTCTATTTCAAGTGGCCGCTGATCCAGAACGTGCGCTACTTCGACAAACGGATCCTGACGCTCGATGCGACCGAACCCGAGCGCTTCATCACCTCGGAGAAGAAGAACGTTCTGGTCGATTCTTTCGTCAAATGGCGCATCGTCGACCCGCGTCTTTACTACGTCTCGGTCGCCGGCGACGAAGTGCGCGCCAAGACGCGTCTGGCGCAGACGGTCAATGCCGGCTTGCGCGAGGAGTTCGGCAAGCGCACCGTGCGCGAGGTGGTTTCGGGCGAACGCGACCAGGTCATGGAACAGATGCGCGAGAAGGCCGACTTCGATGCGCGCAAGATCGGCGTGCAGATCGTCGACGTGCGCGTCAAGCGCGTCGATCTGCCGAGCGAAGTTTCCGAATCGGTCTACCGGCGCATGGAAGCCGAGCGGAAACGGGTCGCCAACCAGCTGCGTTCCGAAGGCTTTGCCGAATCCGAAAAGATTCGCGCCGACGCCGATCGGCAACGCGAAGTGATCGTCGCCGAAGCCTATCGTGAAGCACAGAAAGTCAAGGGCGATGGCGATGCCAAGGCGACCGCCACCTACGCCCAGGCCTTCGGTCAGAACCCCGAGTTCTATTCCTTCTATCGCAGCCTCGAAGCGTATCGCAACACCTTCAGGAATAAGTCCGACGTCATTGTCGTCGAGCCGAATTCCGAATTCTTCAAGTACATGAGGAGCGGCGGACGAAACGGCGACAAAGCGGGTAAATGACCACCAGCCTGCTCATCGCTTTTGCGCTGATGCTGGTGCTCGAGGGCCTCGTCCCTTTTCTTTCACCCGCTTCGTGGCGCGAGACCTTTCGTCGCCTGATCCAACTGAGCGACGGTCAGATCCGCTTTATCGGTCTGACTTCGATGCTCGCCGGAATAATCCTGTTGATGGTTTTCAGATGAACTGGCTGTTACCCGAATACCTGGCCGACGCCCTCCCGCATGAGGCGGCCCGGATAGAGCGGCTGCGCCGCGCGCTGCTCGACCTGTTCCGTGTCCATGGCTATGAGCTCGTCATGCCACCGCTGCTCGAACATCTCGATTCGCTGCTCACCGGATCGGGTTCGGACCTCACGTTGCGCACCTTCAAGCTCGTCGACCAGCTTTCGGGTCGCACGCTCGGCTTACGCGCCGACATGACGCCGCAGGTCGCACGCATCGACGCGCATCTGCTCAATCGCCAGGGTGTCACCCGGCTGTGCTATTGCGATAGCGTCCTGCATACGCTGCCGGCTTCACAAGCGGCGAGCCGCGAACCGATTCAGCTCGGTGCGGAGTTGTACGGCTACGCCGGTATCGAAGCCGATATCGAAGTCATTCGCCTGCTCGCGGCAGCGCTGACAGCGGCGGGAACACCGGCTTCGCGTATCGATATCGGCCATGTCGGTGTCTTCCGTGCACTGGCTACTGCGGCCGGTCTCGCGCGGGGTCAAGAGGCGACCATTCTGCAATTGCTGCAAGTCAAGGACGTCCCCAGCCTGCGCGACTGTTGCGCCACGCTCGGCGAGCCTTACCGCTCGGCTCTCTTGCGCCTGCCCGAGCTCTATGGCGACGGCGATCTGCTGGCGCGCGCCGCGCGCGAGCTGCCGGCGCTGCCCGAAATCGCCTCGGCGCTCGAAACGATGTGCCAGTTGCAGGCGGCGCTGCCCGACTTGCCGCTCTCTTTCGATCTGGCTGATCTGCGCGGCTATCACTATCACAATGGCGTCGTCTTTGCAGCCTACTATCCGGGCTTTCCGAGTGCCGTGGCGCTCGGCGGGCGTTATGACGGTGTCGGCAAGGACTTTGGCCGCTCACGTCCGGCGACCGGTTTTTCGATGGATCTGCGCGAAGTCGCTCGACTGACGAGTTCCAGCGAGGAGGCTGGCGCGATTCTCGCCCCGTCTGCGCCAGAGCTCGCGACGGCGGCGCGGGCGGCGCTCGTGGCGCGCGTCGAAGCGCTGCGCGCACAGGGCGAAGTGGTCGTCCAGCTGTTGCCCGGGGAATCGCTGTGCGAAGGGCCGCGCTGCGACCGCTGTCTGGTGGAAATCGCAGGACAATGGATTATTCAGGATTTGAACGGGAACTGAAATGGCAAAAAACGTCGTTGTGGTGGGCACTCAGTGGGGCGATGAGGGCAAGGGAAAGATTGTCGATTGGCTGACCGATCACGCTCAGGGCGTGGTGCGCTTTCAGGGCGGCCACAATGCCGGCCATACGCTGGTCGTCGGCGAAAAAGTCTATAAACTCAATCTCGTTCCGTCGGGCATCGTTCGCCCCGGCGTCAAGTGCTATATCGGCAACGGCGTCGTCCTCGACACCCGCCACCTGCTCTCGGAAATTGACGAGCTCGAGGCCGGCGGCATTGAAGTGCGCTCGCGCCTGAAGATCAGCCCGGGCTGCCCGCTGATTCTCGCCTACCACTCGGCAGTGGACAAGGCGCGCGAAGCGGCCAAGAACACGGCGACGCGGATCGGAACGACCGGCAAGGGGATCGGTCCGTGTTATGAGGACAAGGTCGCGCGCCGCGCCCTGCGCGTCTACGACCTTTTCTATCCCGAGCGCTTTGCCGAAAAGCTCAAGGAAAATCTCGATTACCACAACTTCGTTTTGACCCAGTATCTCGGCGCTCCGGCGGTCGATTTTGAACCCGTTTTGGCACAGGCGATGGCCGATGCCGAGCGCATCAAGCCGATGGTCGCCGACGTCTCGGCCGAACTGCATGCCGCCAACAAGGCTGGCAGCAATCTGCTCTTCGAGGGCGCTCAGGGCGCGTTGCTTGACGTCGATCATGGCACCTACCCCTTCGTCACCTCGTCCAATTGCGTCGCCGGGCAGGCCTCGGCAGGTGCCGGGGTTGGGCCGGGCATGCTGCATTACGTGCTCGGCATCACTAAGGCCTACTGCACGCGCGTCGGCGGTGGGCCTTTCCCCTGCGAGCTCGACATCGAGACCGCCGGTACGCCGGGCCAGCAGATGTCCGAAAAAGGTCGCGAGTTCGGTACGGTGACCGGGCGCAAGCGGCGTTGCGGCTGGTTCGACGTTCCTGCGCTCAGGCGTTCGATCCAGATCAACGGCGTTACCGGTCTGTGCATCACCAAACTCGACGTCCTCGATGGACTCCGCGAGCTGAAGATTTGCACCGGCTATCAGCTCAAGGACGACGTCATCGGGCTGTTGCCGATGGGTGCGGACGAGGTGAGCGATTGCCAGCCGATTCTCGAAACGATGCCCGGCTGGAGCGAATCAACGGTCGGCGCAACGACGCTCGCCGAACTGCCGGCGGCTGCGCGCGCCTACCTCGAACGTATCGAAGCCCTGTGTGAAATCCCGATCGACATCGTGTCGACCGGGCCGGAGCGCGATGAAACGATTCTCCGTCGTCATCCCTTCGCCTGAGCGCGCGCATCCCAGGCCCCGAATGCCGGCCGGGCTGGCGTGGTCACGCGGTTTGCTGCGCCGGATGACGCGGAACAATCGCTTCGGCGATGGAACTTCCTGACCATGGGAATCCTCGACTGGTTCAAGAATCGGCCGTCGCCAGTCAATGGCGACTGCCTGTCCGACGACATCACGCTGCGCGCGATCGACAAGGCGGTGACACTCGCCAATCCGCGTCTCAAACTCGTGCCTGCCTACCAGGAAAGCTTGGCGCCGGCAGTCGCCGCGAGCCTCGGCTATCTGCGCGATACGGTCCGCGCGCTGCCAGCGGCAATCGACGCCTCGCCGGCGCGCTGGTCGGCCGATCCGCTCCTGCGCGCTTTGTTCGTTGCCGCTGCCGACATACCGGGCGTCCTTGCGCGCTCGCCCAACGTGCGTACGCTGTTCGAAAAATACCGCGAACTCGATCACGCCTCTTTCGTCCTTGCCATGACGCTCAACGAGCAGCGCATACCGGGCATGTCGCTGCGCGGGGACGGCGTCCAACGCGATGCAGTACAAACGGTGATCAGCTTTTCCGACCATCAGGTCCGCATCTGCGGTCAGGACGACGGCGAAGTGCGTCGCCTGATCGCGGCGCAAGCCTACGAATATCTCATCGCGCAGGCGCTGTCGCAGCTTGGCGAGGAACGCTCTGAGCGCCGCGAGCTTGAAGATAACCGGGCGCTGATCCGCGCGCGACTGCGCCTGCTGCAACAACAGGGGCCCGGCCTCGGCTCGGTTTTCGCCGCGGCGCCGGCCAGTCGCGGCGAGCAAATAGTGCTCGAAGCGCAGCTGCTCGAGAACGAGCGGCGGCTCGAGGCGATGGGCAGCGCACAGAGCGCGCTTGAAGCCGAGTTGGAGGTCCTGCGCACGGTGCTCGCCAATCCGGGGCGCTATATTGGCGTCGAGCGGAAGACGTTGCGCCTGAACACGATGAATGTCGTTGTCGGTACCGCGAGCGGCGATGTTGCTGCCGACGTCGATTTTTCGCTGGCGCATCTGACCGGTGTTCCGCCGCAGCAAAAGGCCTTTGTGCTGGCGCGCTTTGCACGTTCGCAACTGCCTGCGGTCAAAATTGATTTCGCCGAGGCGGCGCGCAGTCTGTGACTCGCTCCATCAGCCGCGGTGTCCGCCAATGGCCCCGGCTGGCGCGCCTGCCGATAGCTAAAGGCACGCGAGGTCAAAGCGTGCGACAAAGAAAACCCCGCGGATCGTCGATGCGCGGGGTTCTGAATGATACTGAACTACTTTTTTACACGCCTATTGCTAACTATAACGATGGTGCCCAGGAAGGGACTCGAACCCCCACAGTGTTGCCACCACTAGGACCTGAACCTAGCGCGTCTACCAATTTCGCCACCTGGGCATTTCAGAGAAGGCCGAATTCTAAAGGAACATAAGAAAATGTCAATAAAAAAACTATCCAAAACAAGACGCAGCGACCCCTATCTCGAACGCGAAATGGCGCAGTACGATGAGCCCTTGCCGTCGCGCGAATATATCCTGCAGGTCGTTGAGGAGCAGGGTACGCCGGTCAGCTTCGAGCAGTTGGGCTCCCTGCTCGACATCGGTTCGGGTGAAGCGGACACGTTCCATCGCCGTCTCGCGGCGATGGAACGTGAAGGGCAGTTGATGCGCAACCGCAAGGGCGCGTACATCGTTCCCGAGCGCGCCAGCCTGCTTGCCGGGCGCGTCGATGGTCACGCCGACGGTTACGGTTTTTTGATTCCCGACGACGGCAGCGACGACCTCTTCCTCGATGCCAAGCAGATGTCGAAGGTCTTGCACCGTGACCGCGCGCTGGCGCGCGTCGTTGGACTCGACCGCAAGGGGCGGCGCGAAGGCGCGATCGTCGAAGTGCTGGAACGCGCCAACAGCCGGGTCGTCGGCCGCGTATTTATCGAGCATGGGATCACCGTTGTCATTCCTGAAAATCGTCGCATCAGCCAGGACATTCTCGTTCCGCCCGAGAAGAAAACCAAGGTCAGCGCCGGTCAGGTCGTCATCGTCGAAATCTTCGAGCAGCCGTGCCGCGATGCGCATCCGTTCGGTCGCATGGTTGAAGTCCTCGGCAATTACGCCGATCCGGGAATGGAAATCGAAATCGCGCTGCGCAAGCACGATCTGCCCTTCGAGTTTTCGGCAAGAGCCCTGGAAGAAACCAAGGCCTTGCCTGACAAGGTGAAAAAAACGGAATGGGCCGAGCGCAAGGATATTCGCGATTTGCCGCTCGTCACCATCGACGGGGAGACGGCGCGCGACTTTGATGACGCCGTCTTTGCCGAGAAAAAGGGGCGCGGCTGGCGCCTCGTCGTCGCCATCGCCGACGTCAGCCATTACGTCAAACCGGGCATGGCGCTTGATCGCGATGCGCAGGAGCGGGGCAACTCGGTCTACTTTCCGCGCCGCGTCATCCCCATGCTGCCCGAGAAACTTTCGAACGGCTTATGTTCGCTCAATCCCGACGTCGAGCGCCTGGCGATGGCCTGCGACATGGACGTCAGCAGCAGCGGCGAGATCAAGGCCTACAGCTTCTTCCCGGCGGTGTTCAAGTCGCGCGCACGTCTGACCTACAATCAGGTGTGGAGGTGGTTGTCCGGCGCCGCCCAGCCGGAAAGCCAGGTGCATCGCGATCTGCAGCCGCAACTGCAGGCGCTCTACGCACTTTTTCAAGTGCTGCTCAAGGCACGGCACAAGCGCGGCGCGATCGATTTTGAAACGATCGAAACGATGATGCTCTTTAATGACGACGGCAAAATCGACAATATCGTTCCGGTCGTGCGCAATGACGCACACCGCTTGATCGAGGAATGCATGCTGGCGGCCAACGTCTGCGCCTCGGCCTTCCTTCAGGCGCACAAACAGCCCTGTCTGTACCGCATCCACGAAGGGCCGACACCGGAAAAACTCGAGGGCCTGCGTAATTTTCTCAAGGAATTCGGACTCGGGCTACCCGGTGGCGATGATCCGACGGCCAAGGATTACGCTGCGCTGCTGGAAAAAATCATGCTGCGCCCGGATGCACAATTGCTGCAGACGGTGATGCTGCGCTCGCTGCGCCAGGCGATGTACAGCCCGGACAACGTCGGGCACTTCGGACTTTCGTACGAGCATTACACCCATTTCACCTCGCCGATCCGCCGTTATCCGGACCTCCTCGTGCATCGCTCGATCAAGGCGGTGCTTGCCGGCGAGCGCTATTCGCCGGGCAAGTGGGACGAGATCGGCATGCATTGCTCGATGACCGAGCGGCGTGCCGACGAAGCGACGCGCGACGTCAATAACTGGCTCAAGTGTTACTACATGCGCGACCGCATCGGCGAGGCGTTCGCCGGGACGATCGCCGCGGTTGTGCCTTTTGGCGTTTTTGTCGCGCTCGATTCAGTTTATGTCGAAGGCCTGGTGCATGTATCCGAACTGGGCGCCGATTATTTCCAGTACGACAACGTCAAGCACCAGATGCTTGGCGAGCGCAGCGGCCAGCGTTACCGCCTCGGTGACCGCCTGAACGTCAAACTGGTACGCGCCGATCTCGAAACCGGGCGCATTGATTTCGTCCTCGCCGACCCGGAACTCGCGCAGCAGACGCCGCCGCCGCGGCTGCTGGCCACGCCGCCCGCCAAAAAGCCGTCGCTGGCCGGCAAGCTGTGGGCAACCCTGGGGTTGGGAAAACCCCCAGCGGCCAGAGCCGACGAAAAAACGCCGCGCAGGTCAACGCAGAAGGCCGCAGAAAAGCCGGCGCGGGCGGCCCAGTCGACGGCGCGCAAGCCGCGTGAGGCGGCGAAGAAACGACGTTAGACCGTCGCTTCCCGGCGCCGGGGCACGCGCCTTGGCGAACTGGGCACGTGCCGGGCGCGTGCCGGGGTAAAATACGCGCCGAGTTTCGCTTGCGAGAGTAATCATGCCACCGACCAGCTTCATTCACGGCTTTCATTCGATCGTCGCCAAACTGCGGCATCAGCCCGACGCCATCCTCGAAATCTTTATCGACGCCGAGCGCCACGATGCGCGCGTTCGTGACCTCATGCGCCATGCCGATCTGCACTCGGTGCGCGTTGTTCCGGTTGACGCCAAGCGGCTCGAGGGCATGGCCGGCGGCGGCACGCGTCATCAGGGCGTCGTCGCCAGGGTTTCTGGCGAATCGCGCCATGTGACGCTCGACGACGTGCTCGATACGCTCGAAGAACCGGCGTTTCTGCTCGTTCTCGACGGCCTCCAGGATCCGCACAACCTCGGCGCCTGCCTGCGCGTTGCCGACGCGGTCGGCGCGCATGCGGTGATTGCGCCGAAAGACCGCGCCGTCGGGTTGACGCAAACGGCGATCAAGGTGGCGAGCGGGGCGGCAGAGAGCGTTCCCTACATCACCGTAACCAACCTCGCGCGTACGCTGCGCGAGTTGAAAGAGCGCAATATCTGGGTGATCGGTACCGACGCCGACGCCAAGGATGACCTCTACAGTGCACAATGGCCGAACGCCTGTGCCTGGGTGCTTGGCGCCGAAGGCGACGGAATGCGCCGGCTGACGCGCGAAACCTGCGACCAGCTGGTGACCATTCCGATGCTCGGGTCGGTGCAAAGCCTCAACGTCTCGGTCGCCACCGGTGTCTGTCTCTACGAGGCGAGGCGCCGGCGCGGCAACTGATTTCCCTGCGCCTGGTTCTGCGCCGTCGGCGCCCAGCGCTCCGCCGTTCGCTTTAACTGACTCACAGCGAGGATGAGTATGCTCGTGCTAGACCGGTCGCAGCGCCGCCGGAGGACGATGGCGATGGCCGTGATTCTGGCCGCCTACGTCGTTTCCTTCTTCCAACGTTTCGCGCCGGCCGGCGTGGCGCCGGATCTGGCGTCGGCGTTTGCCACGACGGCTTCCTCGCTCGGCGGGCTCGCGGCCACCTACTTTTACGTCTATACGCTGATGCAGGTGCCGACCGGCATTCTCGTCGACACGCTCGGGCCGCGCCGGATTTTGCTGATCGGCGGACTCGTCGCCAGTTTCGGCAGTCTCCTGTTCGGGCTGGCGACGACGCTCGAAATGGCGTTCGTCGGGCGCACGCTCGTGGGCCTCGGCGTCTCGGTGACCTTTATTTCGATGCTCAAGATCATCGCCGTCTGGTTCGACGAAAGCCATTTCGCGAGTGTCGTCGGTCTCGGTCTGCTGATTGGCAATCTGGGCTCGGTGCTCGCCGGAGCGCCGCTTTCGGCTTTGGCGCAAACACTCGGCTGGCGCAGCGTATTCGTCGGTATTGCCGTCGTTTCCCTGCTCGCCGCCGTCGGCTCCTGGCTACTGGTTCGCGATCACCCCGAAGAAGCTGGCGCAGTCGCCGGCGAGCGACCGCGTTTCGATCGCACGGTGATCCTTTCGGCTTTGCTTACGGTCGTTCGCAACCGCGCGACCTGGCCGGCGATGGCCATCAATTTCGGCGTCAGCGGCAGTTTTTTCGCCTTCGGCGGTCTTTGGGCAATGCCTTTTCTGACGCAGGGGCTGGGTATGACACGCTCGCTCGCGGCCACTCACGTCAGCCTCTATTTCGCGAGCTTCGCCCTCGGGTGCGTGATCATCGGCGCACTCTCCGATCGCCTCGGCAAGCGCAAACCGGTTCTCGTCGTGACGACCAATCTCTACGCGCTGAGCTGGTTGCCCTGGCTCGCCGGGATCGCGCTGCCGCTTGCCGCAAGCTACGCGCTGTTTGCCCTGATGGGGCTCCTCACCGCGAGTTATGCGCTGACCTGGGCGTGCGCCAAGGAGGTCAACCCACCGCTTCTTTCGGGCATGTCGACGAGTGTCACCAACATTGGCGGCTTCCTCGCCGGTGCGCTGTTGCAGCCGCTTTTTGGCTGGGCGATGGACACGCACTGGGCCGGCGGCCTGAGCGAGGCCGGCGTGCGCGTTTATACGCTGGCCGACTATCAGGTCGGCGTGCTGCTCCTCGCGGCGACTTCTAGCATCGGCGCCTTCGCCGCCTGGCATATACGCGAAACGAAATGCCGGAATATCTGGCAAGCGGCGCCGCTGGCAGGCTAGGGATGGCGGCGGCTGCCGAGCGCCATCCGCGTGACCGAACGCTGGATGGCGCGTGTTGTGCAAAAGGTCATCAAAGTCGGCCAAACATCTCTTAACTGGTCGCCGAATATTGACCGCGGTCGGTCTTAGTCTTTAAAATCGCAGAGTCCACGAGGGGTCGTTTTTCGCAGGTCGTCGGTGCGCAGTACGACAAGCAGAACTTCCTGCTCATATACGCCATCGGACCGAATGTCGCCGGCGTCATCGGCACGGCGGTCTGCGCGGGTTATCTCATCTCGCGTCTGGACGTCGGCTGCTGATCACTCAACAGTCGTTCCAATGAAACCGGGCTCCCGATGGGAGCCGCAGTTTTTTCCCGTTTCGACTGTCGGATCGTGAAGGCGATTAAGCGTTTACCGCCGCCACTCGGTACAATGACGACCCTCCATAGCCTATTGATCGGGAGACCGAGCGTGCGTTTTAAAATGTCGCAAAATTCGCTGTTTGCTTACCTGCTACGCTCGCCTGCGTGGATCAGCTTCGCCGTTGCCGTGGTGCTCGCGCTCCTAGGGCGCTTCGTCCTTCCCGACTACATGACGTTCTATGCTATCTCCTTCGCCATTCCCTTTGTCATTATCGGTACATTGGTGCTCTGGAAACAAAGAGGCACGCCGAGTGCTGCGCGTGTGTCGTCGACGGTCGATGCCGTTGCCGCGATGTCCTGGCGCGATTTTTCGCAACTGATGCGACAGGCCTTCGAGCGCGATGGCTACGCCGTGTCGCCGTGTACCGGCGCGGCCGATTTCAGGCTGACC
>JBBRXI010000039.1:0-11981 GCA_038248575.1 Burkholderiales bacterium
CACCCGGCGCTCCAGTTCGATTCGTTGCTCATCACTCAGCATGATCGGCGTGCCTTGATTCATCATTCGCTCCAAAGATGGGATACGAATATGACAATGGCAATACTGTTTAGTTCAAACATTTCGCAAGCACTACACTAGCCTCGTGCCCGGCCGGCAAGCGCAGCGGACAGGTGCGTCGGCCGCCTGGGTGCGGCCGGCGCGTCGCCGCGGCCGTTCTCAGTAGCGTTCGCTGTGCTCAAGCTTGACGACGCCGATGGTCAGCAGCAGGTTGGCGAAGCGGCGCGTTTCGGCGCTGGCGATGACCAGCGAAGTCATCGGCGAACACGCCGCGTCGTAGAAGGCGTAGCGCTCGAGTCGTTTCAGCTCGACGGCGGGCGGCAGCATGCGAGCGTATTCCGCGTGCACCGGCGCCTCTTCGCCGGTCGGCGTTTCCATGATCGCCGCGTCCTGGATCGGGATCAGGTCGAGCAGTGCTTCGAGTACGTCGGTCGTCTTCGGTATTCCAGGCATGAGGTTGAGATAGACGGTCGTCGCTTTCGGGCCCGAGCGCGAAGCGAAAGGGTAATTGCCGTCGGCAATCAGGATTTGAGAAAAATGTCCTGAGCTAGCCAGGACGCGCAAAATTTCCGGGTGCAGCAGTTTGGTTCTGAGCATGTGCTGTCCTTTTCTTTTGATCAGGGCCGTGCGTGCGTTGCACGGGACGGCGGCAACGATTGCGGCCTGCGCCGCATTGCGGGGCTACTACGCGCAGTACACACCGCCGTTGATATCGAGCGTCGCGCCAGTGATGAATCCGTCGTATTCAGAAGCCAGGAAGACGACGGGCCGGGCGATGTCGGCGACGTTGCCGGGGCGGGCGAGCGGAATCGTCGCAGTCGTCGCGTCGGCAGATTCCTTGCTCGTGTGGGTATTGTGGAAGCTGGTGCCGAGAATCAGCCCGGGCGCCACGGCGTTGACGCGAATCCCTTGCGCGCCGAGCTCGCCGGACAGCGCCCGGGTAAAGGTCAGCACGGCCCCCTTGGTCGTCGAATAGACGAATGAGCCACCGTGCCCGCCCTTGCGCCCGGCGAGCGAAGAGACGTTGACGATCGACGCGCCGTTGGCCTTGGCGAGGTAGGGCACCGCCTCGCGGGTGACGAGCATCATCGAGGTTATATTGACGTCGATGACTTTCTGCCAGAAGGGTAGGTCGACTTCGCCGAGCGCGCGGCGGGCAACGAGCCCGCCGGCGTTGTTGACCAGCACGTCGAGCCCGCCGAGAAAACCGGCCGCCTGCCTGACCATGTTGACGGCCGCGGCCTCATCGGTCAAATCGGCCTGGAAAGCTTGCGCTTTGCGACCGAGTGTCCTGGCCAGTGCAAGGACTTCGCCGGCGCCCCTTTCATCCGAGAAATAGTGAATGGCGACGTCGCAGCCGGCGTTGAGCAGCCCTTCGGCAATCGCTTTGCCGATTCCCTGGCCGCCGGCAGTGACGAGCGCCCGTTTGGCGATGAGTGATCCCATGTCTGTTCCTTTGTCGTGGAGGGGTGGAAAGGGTTGTGCAACAGCGCGGTGTATCGATAATCCCACCGTTAACGATACACGTCATGCCGAGCGCCATACGACCTGTTCGTCGCCGACGTCGCTTTCAGGCGTTGACGATCAGCGCGGCGCCGGCGGCAAGCGCTGTTGCCAGTGTCGCTGCCGCAAGCCAGCGCAGGTGGGCGCGGTTGCGCTCGACGCGGGCGATCAACTGGGCGTTCTGCTCGGCGAGCGCCTTGATGAGTTCGGCGGAGGCGATCATCTGCGCGTCGAGCCCGGCGATTTGTGCGTCGAGTGCGACGATTCGTTGTTCCAGCGCGGCCGGCGTTCGCGCCTGCAACGCGCCGTGACCCGAGTTGCCGGCCTCGTTGGCTCCCGGCCGCCCGGCAACCATCGTCCACAGTTTCTTTGCGCCATCGGCGACTTTCGGCGCGTTGCTGATGACGTCCGCCCAAGGAACGGTCTGCAGGACGACAAGCCAGGGTATAGCCATGTTGATTCCTTCAGCGCATCAAATGTCGGCGGCCCTTTGCGGCCAGGACGCAATCGCCATGCTACGCCCTTACCATTCGAGCAACTGCAATCCGACGCCGACCGAGTTCTGGCGAACGTTGTAGTCGACCAGGCTCTGGCCGTAGCCCGAGAATATCTGTGCGTAGGCGCGCAGCGTCGGCGTCAGCGGATAGCTCCAGCCGAGCTGAACGGCGCCGTGGTTATCCGACCTGAGGTTGTTGCGCAGCATCAGGTCGAAGGCGTTTTTGCCGAAATGGCGCAGAACCGTAAGCTCGAAATTGCCCATGTACTTGTCGATGTCGGGGTTGTTGTCTTTCGCGTCGCTTTCCGGAATGCGCCACCACGGACGCAGGACGACGCCGGTGTCACCGCGTTCGAAGGCAACGCTGCCGATCACCCGGTTCCAGCTACGCGAGGTCGCATCGCCGCGACCGTTCGACTGGTGGTTGAGGCCGAGCGCAACGGTCGACACGTTCCAGCCGAGAACCGGCCGGTTGACGACGTGCCGCAACCAGGCTTCCGGCTCGTAATTGGTCTCGCGAAACGGCGACGACGCGTCGCGGTTGTACATCTGCCAGAACGAGCGCTGCGTGTAGCCGAGAAAGATATCGCCGGTGCCGTTGAATGCGTCCTGCAGCACGAGCGCCTTCAGGCTGATCTGAAACTTGCTCTCGACTTTTTGCGCCTCGTGTTCACCGCCGCGCGCGAAGGTGGCGTTGCTCGGCCGACTGCTCGTGTAGTTGCCGAGCAGGAAGTAGTTGGGGCGGTGCGCGGTAATCGTGTAGAGGTTGTTCTGTGCGTCGCGCTCGGCAGCCAGGCGGCGCGTGATCAGCGGCGCCGCGTTGGCTTGGTCGGCGGTCGCCGGAGCGGCCATGGCCGCCGACGCCGCTTCGGCGGCGCAGGCGGCGCGCAGTTCGCCGATCGTCGCCGTATCGCTCGCCGCCAGCATCGTGCGCGTCAGGCATTGCGCGGCGATCGCTGGCGTCGACGGCGGAGGTCCGCTCTGCGCGTGCGCAAGTCCGAGCCACAAGCTGGCTGATAGGGCGAAGGCGAGATGCCCGGCCGGTGTTGAACGGATGAGTTGCTTCACGATGAGTCCCGGGAAAAGTAAATCGAAGTAAAGGCCGGCGGCGCTGCTGCCTGGCCAGAGGTGGGTCGCCTGCCCGATACCACACGCGCCGCGCGCCAGTGCGGCACCTTACACGCGGCGCAGCGTACTGACCGTGCGGCGGCACACACGCGCTCTACTGGTGTCACGGCATCTTCGCACAGAGCGCTTCGCGTAGGGGACTAGCGACGGTTGCCGTGAGGGCATATCTCCGACCGGCAGCTACAGTTTCAATTTCAGCCGTAAGGACGCGCCAGCGTGGTGCGGACCGGCGGCACGGGCGATGCAGCGCGCCCGCGCTTACATCTCGAAACACAAGGGTGTCATTCGCTTGCCGGTGACCGGCGTTAACTGTCCTGCAGTCTTCTTTCAGGAAACGCCATGAAAAAACGCACGCTAACCGTCGTTCTTGTCGCTGTCGCCGCGCTGCCCGGCTGCGCCGTCGTGCCCGCGTACGGGCCAGCGTATTACGAACCGGCGCCGTACTACGGCGCGCGGTCCTATTACGGGCCTTCAGCAGTGGTCGTTCCGGCGCCCCTCTTTATTCCGCGTTACGGCCATCGCGGCGGACGTCACCACTGGCGCTGAGCGCCGACTGCCCGTTGCGGCGCCTGCCGCAACGGTCGCGCAGGACGATTGGTTCGGCGAGATTTCTGTTTGATTTCGTCACCCCGGCGAAGGCCGGGGTCCAGATGAAAAACCTCTGCCCTTGCGGGATTCCGGGCTCTGCACTTCCTTCGGTAGCTCTCACCGGAATGACGGCCAGCGCATAGTTCTTGTCGCCGGATCAAGAATACTCGCTCGGCGGGACGCAGGCGCAGAACAGGTTGCGGTCACCGTAGACGTCGTCGATGCGATTGACGCTCGGCCAGAACTTGTTCGCCGCCACCGCCGGCAGCGGAAATACCGCTTGCGCCCGGGTGTAGGGCCGGTCCCAGACGGCGGCGATGATGTCGGCCTGCGTATGCGGCGCGTTCTTGAGCGGATTGTTCTCGCGCGGCCAGGTGCCGTCCTCGATCTTGCGTACCTCGTCGCGAATCGCGCTCATCGCCGCGATGAAGCGGTCGAGCTCGGCTTTCGATTCCGACTCGGTCGGCTCGATCATCATCGTTCCGGCCACCGGGAAACTGACCGTCGGCGCGTGAAAACCGTAGTCCATCAGGCGCTTGGCGATGTCGATCTCGGCGATCCCGGTCGCCGTCTTGATCGGCCGAATGTCGAGAATGCATTCGTGGGCGACGCGCCCGCCGCTTCCCGTATAAAGCACCGGGTAGTCCGCTTGGAGTCGCACCGCGACGTAGTTGGCATTAAGGATCGCTACCTCGGTCGCGAGCGTCAGTCCGCTACCGCCGAGCAGCGCGATGTACATCCACGAGATCGGCAGGATCGACGCCGAGCCCCAGGGCGCCGCCGAGACAGCGCCCTGTCCGCGATGCGGCCGGTCGGCGCTGCCAGTCGGCTGCACGCTGTGGTCGGCCATGAACGGCGCAAGGTGCGCCTTGAGTCCGATCGGCCCCATGCCCGGGCCGCCACCGCCGTGCGGGATGGCGAAGGTCTTGTGCAGGTTCATATGGCTGACGTCGGCACCGATCAGCGCCGGTGAGGTAAGGCCGACCTGAGCGTTGAGGTTGGCGCCGTCCATATAGACCTGGCCGCCGTGGGCATGGACGATGGCGCAGATATCCCTGACCGCTGCCTCGAAAACGCCGTGCGTGGACGGGTAGGTCAGCATCAGGCAGGCGAGTTCGCCGGCGTGGCGATCGGCTTTCGTTTTGAGGTCGGCGAGGTCGACGTTGCCGTTTTCGTCGCAATCCACGATAACGATCTGCAGGCCGCACATCTGCGCACTGGCCGGATTGGTGCCGTGCGCCGAGCGCGGGATCAGGCAGACCTTGCGTTCTGTTTCTCCACGGCTGGCGTGGTAGCGCATGATGGCGACGATGCCAGCGTATTCGCCTTGCGCGCCGGAGTTCGGCTGCATGCATATGGCGTCAAATCCGGTGATCGCCTTGAGTCCGTCTTCGAGGCCGGCGATCATTTCCATATAACCCTGCGCCTGCTCGATCGGCGCAAACGGATGGATGTCGGCAAACTCGGGCCAGGTGACCGCGATCATCTCGCTGGTCGCGTTGAGTTTCATCGTGCACGAACCGAGCGCGATCATCGAGTGGTCGAGCGCCAGGTCCTTGTTCTGCAGGCGCTTCAGGTAACGCAGCATTTCGGTCTCGGTGTGGTAGCGGTTGAACACCGGGTGGGCAAGCACCTCGTCGCTGCGCCGCAGGGTGTCGGGCAGTGTCGGGTCGCTCTCGGCGAGTGCCGTGTCGAGCGCGTCGATATCGACGGCGACGCCGGCGATCAACTGGACGAGGATGACGACATCGTCGCGCGTCGTCTTTTCGTTGAGCGCGATGCCGATAACGCCGGCGCTGACCGGGCGCAGATTATAGCCGGCGTGCTCGGCCGCCTTGCGAACGGCAAGCGCACGGTCGCCGAGGTCGACTCGCAGCGTGTCGAAAAAATGCCTGCCCGGCACGGTGAGCCCGGCGCCGCGCAGCGCCGTGGCGAGGATTGCGGTGAGCCGGTGGATGCGTTCGGCGATCGCGCGCAGGCCTTGTGGTCCGTGGTAGACGGCGTACATGCCGGCCATATTGGCGAGCAGCACCTGTGAGGTGCAAATATTCGAATTGGCTTTCTCGCGCCGGATGTGTTGTTCGCGCGTTTGCAGCGCCATGCGCAGCGCCTTGTTGCCGCGCGCATCGACCGAGACGCCGATGATGCGGCCGGGCACCGAGCGCTTGTGTTCGTCGCGTGTGGCGAAGAAGGCGGCGTGCGGGCCGCCGAAACCCATCGGCACGCCGAAGCGTTGCGACGAACCGAGCGCCATGTCGGCGCCCATTGCGCCGGGTGACTTGAGCAGGACCAGCGCCATCAGGTCGGTCGCCACGGCGACGGCGCCGCCCTGTGCCCTGACGGCGGCGATCGGCGCCGCGAGGTCGGCGATTTCGCCGGCGTCGTTCGGATACTGGAACAGCGCGCCGAAAACGTCCTGCCGCGCCGCCGCGTCGGGCGTGCCGAAAACGAGGTCGAAGCCGAAGAATCCGGCGCGTGTGCGGAGCACGTCGATCGTTTGCGCGAAGCAGCCGGCGTCTACAAAAAAGCGGTTCGAGCCCGACTTGCTGATCCGCCTTGCCATCGCCATCGCCTCGGCGGCGGCGGTCGCCTCGTCGAGCAGCGAGGCGTTGGCCAATTCAAGCCCGGTCAGGTCGATGACCATCTGCTGGTAGTTGAGCAGGGCTTCCAGCCGGCCTTGCGCGATTTCGGCCTGGTAGGGCGTATAGGCCGTATACCAGCCGGGGTTCTCGAGCAGGTTGCGGACGATCACTTTGGGCGTAATGGTGTCGCTATAACCCATGCCGATCAGTGATTTCATCACCCGGTTTTTTGCCGCGATCGCTTTTAATGCGGCCAGCGCTTCGGCTTCGGGCCGCGGGCCGGGCAGCGGTAGCGGCGCTGGCAGACGGATCGCCGCCGGGACGGTTTCGTCGATCAGCGCGGCAAGGCTGGGCGCGCCGATCGCGGCGAGCATCGCCGCGATGTCGTCAGCCGACGGGCCGATATGGCGCGCGACGAACTCGTCGCGTCGCTCGAGGGTGATCAGCGGGGGGTTCTTTGGCATGGCGGTTTCTTATCGCGAGGTAAAAACGGAGTATGAGGACGCGCCTATTCGGCGCTTGCGGCGTAGGCGGCAGCGTCGAGCAGCGTGTCGAGGTCGCCGGGCTGGTCCGGCTTCATTCTGAACAGCCAGGCGGTGTAGGAATCGGTGTTGACCGATTCGGGCGCGTCGGCGACCGCCGGATTGACTGCGGTCACCGTTCCGGCGACCGGCGCATAAACGTCAGCGGCGGCCTTCACCGATTCGACGACGACGGTTTCCTGCCCGGCGGCGAGCACCTTGCCGACGGCGGGCAACTCGATGAAAACGAGGTCGCCGAGCAGGTCCTGCGCGTGCTCGGTGATGCCGACGGTGATCGTGCCGTCAGCTTCGGCGCGAACCCATTCGTGGCTCTTGGTGTATTTGAGATCGACGGGGACGTTCATGAATTCTTTCCTTTGCAGTGGAGTAGTGGAGTGGAGTAGTGGAGCAGGACGTTCGACTTGGGTGTTATGAGTTGTGCGTGAGGCGTGCAGGATGGACGCCTCACCGCCGCCGCTTGACGGGTTCTCAGACCGCCTGACCCTTGCGCACGAAGCAGGGCTTGACGACCGTGGCAGCAAGGCGCTTGTCGCGGATCTCGACGCTCACCGTATCGCCGACCGCCACGCCGAGCGGCAGACGGGCGAGGGCAATCGATTGCTGCAGCGTCGGCGAGTAGCCGCCACTCGTAATTTCGCCGTCGCCTTGTGCGCTGATCACTTTCTGGTGGGCACGCAAAACGCCCCGGCCATCAAGCAGCAGCCCGAGAAATTGCATCCGCTGCCCGCCGGTGATCAGCGCGGCCTTGCCGACGAAATCGCGCGGCCCGGCAAGATCGACGGTCCACGCCAGACCGGCGTCGAGCGGCGAGACGTTCTCATCCATGTCCTGGCCATAGAGATTCATCCCGGCTTCGAGGCGCAGCGTATCGCGCGCGCCGAGACCGATCGGCCTGACGCCGACCGCGAGGAGCCGCTGCCAGAGCACTTCGGCACGCGAGGCGGGCAGGGTGATTTCAAAACCGTCCTCGCCGGTATAGCCGGTGCTGGCGATAAAATAGTCGCCGACCGAGACGGCGAAGAAGGGCTTGAGCGCTTCGCTGGCAGCGCGCGTCTCGGGCAGCGCCTGCCACAGCTTTTCCCTCGCCCGCGGTCCCTGGATGGCAATCATCGCAAGATCACGGCGCGCCACGACGGCCACTTCGGCTTGCCATTCGGCACGCCGCTCGGCGAACCACGCGAGGTCCTTTTCGGTCGTTCCGGCGTTGATGACGATGCGGTACTGC
Source organism: Burkholderiales bacterium (assembly GCA_038248575.1). Classification (GTDB taxonomy): domain Bacteria; phylum Pseudomonadota; class Gammaproteobacteria; order Burkholderiales; family Rhodocyclaceae; genus Propionivibrio. The sequence goes on from JBBRXI010000039.1 coordinate 8,125, forward strand.
GCGTCGGCGATAAAGTACACGATCAGGTCGTCGATGACGCCGCCCGACGCGTTGAGCATCGCGCTATAGAGCGCCTTGCCCGGCACTTTGAGCTTATCGACGTTGTTGGCCAGAAGACGCAGCAGAAAAGCCCGGGCGTCGGGGCCGGCGACGTCGAGCGCGCACATGTGCGAGACGTCGAACATGCCGCAGTCGCGGCGCACCGCATGGTGCTCGTCGATCTGCGAGCCGTAGTGCAGCGGCATATCCCAGCCGCCGAAATCGACCATCCTGGCGTTGCTTTGTCGATGGGCGTCGTTGAGAACGGTTTTTTGCGGCATATCAATCCCCGGTCGATGTCAAGAAACAAGGCGAACTCGTCGACTGCTCGTCGAGTTCACCCCCCTGTCCTTGATACCTGAGAGATTGTCGCGCCGGCTCAATCTGCCGTCCGCGTTGCCCCATCGGTGGGCGCCTGTTCAAGCGCCGCTCTCCAGAGTTCATTGCACAAACGGTCCTTTTGCCTGAGCGTTTCCGGGTGGATTGCGCCTTCGGCGGTGGGAGTCGTCCTTGCACTGCGTACGCCCACGCTCTCCCGTTTGCCGGCGCACTATAGCGCGATGCGGCTAGCGGCTGCAAGTTCGGTCGGCCCGAGCGGGTGGCGCAAGCCCTTCGCGAGCCGCCGCGGGAGAGCCGGCCGGGTCACTGTGTTATGATCGATAGCTTAACTTTTTTTGTTCGCCACGCCTTGCTCAACGTCGATCTTCACTGCCACTCCACCGTCTCCGACGGCTTGCTTCCGGCCGCCGCGGTTGCCCGTCGCGCGGCCGAAAATGGCGTCGAGTTGCTGGCCCTCACCGACCACGACGAGATCTCCGGCCTGCCTGCGGCGCGCGCCGTTGCCGATGAAGCCGGCATGCGCTTTGTGAACGGCGTCGAGATCTCGGTCGAGTGGGATGGTATTCAGATCCATATTCTCGGCTTGGCCTTCGCTGCCGACGACCCAGCCCTTGCCGCCGGTCTCGCGGCGATCCGCTCGGGCCGTATCGCCCGCGCCCGGCGCATGGCGAGCGAGCTCGAGCAGATCGGCATTACGGGCAGTTTCGCAGGCGCCATGCGCCACGCCGAAAACCCGAATCTGATCAGCCGCGCGCACTTCGCTCGCTACCTTGTCGAAATCGGCGTCTGCCGCGACGTGCGCAGCGTTTTCGAGTCGTATCTCGTTCCCGGGCGTCCGGGTTACGTCGACCACCAGTGGGCGACGATGGCCGAAGCGCTCGCCTGGATTCACGGCGCCGGCGGTATCGCCGCCGTCGCTCACCCGGGCCGCTACAAGGTCTCCAAGGCGCAGATGCGGCACTTTCTCGACGAGTTCAAAAGCCTAGGCGGGCAGGCCATCGAAGTCGTGTCAGGCAGCCATTCGGCCGAAAACGTTACGGCGATGGCGCGCCTTGCGCGCGATTACGGTTTTCTAGCCACTTGCGGATCGGATTTTCACGGGCCGGGCGAAAGTTATACCGATCTGGGCAAACTCGCGCCCTTGCCGCAGGGTTTGACGCCCGTCTGGGAAGCCTTCTGACGTGGCCCGATATGTCGCCATCCATCCACAAGATCCGCAGCCGCGCTTGCTTGCGCGAGCCGCTGACGAGGTGCGCGCCGGCGGCCTCCTGGCCATTCCGACCGACTGCTGTTACGCGCTCGCTTGCCGCCTCGGCGACAAGGACGCGGTCGAGCGCATTCGCCGCATCCGCGCCGTCGACGAACGGCACCACCTGACGCTGATGTGTCGCGACCTGTCCGAGATCGCCCAGTTCGCGCGCGTCGATAACGCCCAGTATCGGCTGCTCAAGGCGACGACGCCGGGCAGTTACACCTTCATTCTCGAGGGTACCAAGGAGTTGCCGCGCCGCGTTCTCCACCCCAAGCGCAAGACGATCGGGCTGCGCGTGCCGGCGCACAACGCGGCGCTCGGCCTGCTCGCCGAACTCGGCGAACCGCTGCTCACCTCGACGCTCATGTTGCCCGGCGATGAAGATCCGCTGACCGAAGGCTGGGAGATCCAGGACCGGCTCGCCGACTTTGTCGACCTGATTCTCGACGGCGGTCCCTGCGGTACGGTGCCAACCACCGTCGTCGATCTCACCACCCTGCCGCCGGCCCTCGTACGCGCCGGACGCGGTGCTCTTGACCCCTTCGGCCTGGCATGATCGCCTGATGGACATTGCCTCGATCATCCAGACGATAGCGATTGCCGCGCTGCCGGTAATTTTCGCCATTACCCTGCACGAGGCGGCGCATGGCTACGTGGCGCGTCATTTTGGCGACCCGACGGCGTGGCAGGCCGGACGCATCAGCTTGAATCCACTGCGCCATATCGATCCGGTCGGTACGCTGCTCGTTCCCGCACTGATTCTCGTAACCAGTTATGTCGCCGCCGGCAGTGCCATGCTCTTCGGCTGGGCGAAACCGGTTCCCGTCGATTTCGGCCGCCTGCGCCAGCCCAAGCGCGACATGCTGTGGGTGGCGCTCGCCGGCCCGGCGAGCAACCTCTTCATGGCCCTCGGCTGGGCGCTGATGTTCAAGCTCGCATGGCTGACGGCGCCGTCGCTCTATAGCCAGCCCCTCGCTGAAATGTGCGTCATCGGCATCAACGTTAATCTCGTGCTCATGGTGCTCAACCTGATCCCGCTGCCGCCGCTCGACGGTGGGCGAATCGCCGTCAGCCTGCTGCCCTACCAGTTCGCGCTGCCGTTCTCCCGTCTCGAACGCTGGGGCTTTCCGATCTTGCTGCTACTTATGTTTACCGGTGTCCTCGGCAACCTGATGTGGCCGATCGTCGCGTTCCTCAAGGGCCTCATCGTCATTCTTTTCCAACTCAAATAAACACATGTACGCACAACGAGTTCTCTCCGGAATGCGCCCGACGGGCGGCTTGCACCTTGGCCACTATCACGGCGTGCTGAAGAACTGGGTCGCTCTGCAGCACGAGTATCCCTGTCTTTTCTTCGTCGCCGACTGGCACGCGTTGACGACGCAGTACGACGACCCGCGCGGCATCGCCAAGGCGACCTCGGATATGGTCGTCGACTGGCTCGCCGCCGGCATCGATCCGACGCAGGCGACGCTGTTCATCCAGTCGCAGGTACCCGAGCACGCCGAACTCCATCTCCTGCTCTCGATGATGACGCCGCTCGGCTGGCTCGAGCGCGTGCCGACCTACAAGGACCAGCAGGAAAGGCTCTCGAACAAGGATTTGTCGACCTATGGCTTTCTCGGTTATCCGCTGCTGCAGTCGGCCGATATCCTGATCTATCGCGCCGATAAGGTTCCGGTCGGCGAGGATCAGGTTCCGCACATCGAGTTCTCGCGTGAGATCGCCCGCCGCTTCAACCATATCTACGGGCGCGAGCCGGGCTTCGAGGAAAAGGCCAAAGAAGCGCAAAAGAAACTCGGCAGCCGCAACGCCCGCAGCTTCGAGCAATTGCGCGTGCGCTTTCAGCAAGAGGGCGACGCGAGCGCCGTCGAGCGCGCCAAGGCGCTCCTCGAAGCGACGTCAAGCCTCTCGCTCGCCGACCGCGAGCGCCTGTCGGGCTATCTCGAAGGCACCGGCAAGATGATCCTGGTCGAACCCGGCGCGCTCCTCACTGCCGCGTCGAAAATGCCCGGCCTAGACGGGCAGAAGATGTCGAAGTCGTACAACAACACGATTACCTTGCGCGAAGACGCGGCGTCGGTCACGCAGAAAGTGCGGCGCATGCCGACCGATCCTGCGCGTGTGCGGCGAACCGATCCGGGCGAGCCGGAAAAATGCCCGGTCTGGGCGCTGCATCAGGTGTACTCCGACGCGGCGTGCAAGGAGTGGGTGCAAGCCGGCTGCC
>JBBRXI010000040.1:0-11911 GCA_038248575.1 Burkholderiales bacterium
CGTCTGGCGGAGCGCTGTCCGGCGGCACGATTCCGTCGAGATCGGCGGCTGAGAGGCGGGTCTTGTCCGAAAGCATCGCCACTTTTTCCAATGCATTCTGCAGTTCGCGCACGTTACCCCGCCAGGCGCAGCGACGCAAGCGGTCAAGCGCCTCGGGCAGGAGTTCGCGATGCGCAAGACCGGTGCGCATCTCGATCCGTTCGAGGATGGCTTCGCAAAGCGCCGGCATGTCGGCGGCGCGCTCGCGCAACGGCGGCACGCGGATCGACAGCACGTTGAGCCGATAAAACAAGTCTTCGCGGAATTTTCCTTCGCTGACACGCCGCTGCAGATCGACGCTGGTCGCCGCAATGATCCGCACATCGACCTTCATCACACGGTTCGACCCGACCGGCTCAAACTCCTGCTCCTGCAGCACGCGCAGCAATTTCGACTGGAGCAGGAGCGGCATGTCGCCGATTTCGTCGAGAAACAGCGTGCCACCGTTGGCCAGTGCAAACTTGCCGTCGCGGCCGCGCCGGTCGGCGCCGGTGTAGGCGCCCGGGGCGACGCCGAAAAACTCGGTCTCGAGCAGCGTATCGGGGATCGCCGCAACATTGACGCCGACAAAGGCTTTGTCGCCGCGCGTCGATGCGGCGTGGATGGCATGCGCCAGAAGTTCCTTGCCGGTGCCTGTCTCGCCGAGCAAGATCACCGTCGCGTCAAGTTGCGCCGCGCGCCGCGCCTGGCGCTTCACTTCCATGCACACCGGGCTGGAGCCGATGAAATTGGAAAAGGTGTATTTGGGCCGGCGCTGTTCGGCGAGGCGCTTGTGCGCGCTGGCCAGTTCGCGCTGCATGCCGTCGAGCTTGGCGAACAGCGGTTTGAGGGACTGCACCTGGTCAAAGAGGGCGAAGCCGGCGGCGCCGATCACTTCGCCGCGCTCATCCTTGAGCGGGATGCGCGTGACGACAAAGGTCGCATCCTGCGTTTCGAGGAGGTCGAGCAGGATCGGCTGGCCGCTGGTGACAACCTGGCGCATCAGGCTACCGGGAATGACTTCCTCGACCGGCCGGCCGACGGCGTCGGCCGACGAGATGGCGCCGAGGCGAATGGCGTAGCGCTCGTTGATCCAGACGACGCGCGCGTCGCGGTCGACGACAACGGTTCCCTCGCACACCTCGTCCAGGCTGTCGAGCAGCGACTGCATCGACAGGCGACGCATCCGCTCGTGGTCGAGCAGCATTTCCGACAAACTGGTTTGAGACATCGCGCAGACTCCTCTGTTGGCCCAATGATACGACCGGAACGGCAATCGCCACAGACCGGCGCCTGGCCCGCTCTGATGTTCCTAGGCAGTATGTCACTGGCCCAGTCGTTTGGGAACGACGCAGCACTCGCCTCGCCGCCCGTCAATCGCCACGACGCAGCGCGAGGTGGCTGCGAATCATCGCCGGGGTGCGCCCGCGCAACTCGTCGCCGGCGACGCCGGCCAGCCAGTTGTTGAACAGGCCGGTGGTAAATGACAGCGTGTCGTAGGCCATCGCCTCGGGCTCGAGGCCGGGGCGCATGAATTCCTTCTCGGCGGCCGTGGCGTAGGCGCTACGCAGTTTGGCAAGAAAACCGAGAAAGGGTTTGTTGACCTCGACGAGCACCGGCGCGAATTCGTCGACGTACTCGCAGCGCAGCAACATGATTTCAAACGTGCGGCGCAGCAGCGGGCTGGTTTCGAGCAGCGTGAAGAATTCAAGCAGAAAGGCCTCGATGGCGTCGAGCGGGTCGGCAAGGTCGGGCGATGCGAGGTGGGCGCTCGCCTTCTCGAGCATCTTGAGCGGCTCCTCGCGCATGGCGAAAAACAGCGCAGCCTTGTTGGCAAAATGCCAATACACCGCGCCGCGCGTCACGCCGGCGGCGCGCGCAACTTTCTCGAGCGAGGTGCGGCTGACGCCGCGTTCGTAAAATACCAAGCGCGCCGCAGTGATAATTTCCTGGCGCGTTTGTTCGGCTTGCGCCTTGGTTTTCTTGACCATCGGGACTCCTCGAGTGATTCAATGCACCGAGCGAACAGCAGGCCAGCGTTTTGCCTCAGCAGGCCGCGCACCGTGTCGTCGCGATACACGCGAAGTGTACATACATACATGATTGTATGTAAAATCTAGCATTCACGTCAGGAGTTGTCCACATGCTGCCCTTGCCATCGCTCACTTCGCGGCCCGGCGCCGCCTTGAACGTCGCGCTCGTCGCCCTTGTCGCGCTGGCTGCTATCGTGCTGAGTGCGTGTTCGGGCAGCAAGACAGCGGCGGCGCCGGCCGCTGCGCCACCCGCGGCTTTGCCGGTCACCGTTGTCGAAGCGCGTGCGCAGAACCTGCCGACGGCGATTGAAGTGATAGCGCAGACCGAAGGGGCCAAGGAAACCGAAGTGCGCTCGCGCGTCGGCGGCATCCTCGTCAAACGCCTTTACGATGAAGGCACCGTCGTCAAGGCCGGACAGCCGCTGTTCCAGATCGACCGCGCGCCCTACGAAAACGCGCTTGCCGAGACGCTGGCGCGCGCCGAGCAGACGACGCGCGAAGCGGCCCGCCTGAAGGGCCTGCTGGCCAAGGAAGCGGTCAGCCAGCGCGAATACGACGAAGCGACAACGGCCAGCACGATTAGCCAGGCCGCCCTGCGCCAGGCGCAGCTCAACCTCTCGTGGACCGTGGTCAGCGCACCGGTGGCTGGCACCACCGGCCGCGCGCTCAAGTCCGAAGGCAGCCTGATCAGCGTCGGCGACCCGACACCGCTAACCTCGGTCTACCAGTCCGATCCGATGTGGGCGCGCTTCGGCCTTTCCGAATCGGATACGGCGGGCCTTCCCGGCGGTCAGCTCAAGCCCGGCATGGTGAGTGCGGTCGAGTTGATCCTGCCCGACGGCAGCCTCTACGGCAAACCCGGAAAAGTGAATTTCCTCGCCTCGACGATAGACCCGACGCTCGGTACGCGGCAATTACGCGCCGAGTTCGATAACAAGGGCGGTCAGCTCCTGCCCGGTCAGTTCGTGCGCGTCCGCCTGCTCATCGGCGAACGGAAAAACGTCTTTCTGGTGCCGCAGGCGGCGGTCGTCCAGACCGAAAAGGCGCGCCTCGTGATGCTCGCCGGAGAAGGCGACAAGGTCACGCCGCGCCCGGTCGAAACCGCCGAATGGCGCGGCCAGGACTGGGTCATCACCAAGGGCTTGCAAAACGGCGACCGCATCATCATCGATAACGTGATGAAGCTGCGCCCCGGCGCCAGCGTCGTCCCGCGCCCGCCGCAGGCCGCGCCGGGCGCCGCGCCGGCCACGCCCGCTGGCGCGGCGCCGTCCAGCCAAAGCAAGCGTTAAGCGCCGAAGGGACTTGCGATGTCACGTTTTTTCATCTCGCGACCGATTTTTTCGGCAGTCATTTCGATCGTCATCGTCATCGCCGGCATCATGGCAGCGCGCGGCCTGCCGATCGCCCAGTACCCGGAAATCACACCGCCGACCGTGGTCATTGCCGCCAATTACCCCGGCGCCTCGGCCGAGACGCTGGCGCGAGCGGTCGCCGCGCCGATCGAGGAGCAGCTCTCGGGCGTCGAGAACCTGCTCTATTTCAGCTCGTCGGCGTCGGCCAACGGCAACCTCGTGATCACCGCGTCGTTCGAGGTCGGCACCGACGTCGACCTGGCCACGGTGAACGTCAACAACCGCGTCAAGATCGCCGAACCGCGCCTGCCCGACGTCGTCCGCCAGTTCGGCGTCACCGTGCAGAAGCGCTCGAACGACATTCTGCTGGTCAGCACGCTGACCTCGCCCGACAACAGTCGCTCGCCGCTCTTCCTCTCCAACTACGCGCTGGTGAACGTGCTCGACGACTTAAAGCGCATCCCGGGCGTCGGCGATGCACAGATATTCGGTGCGCTCGACTACTCGATGCGCCTGTGGATAAAGCCCGACCGCATGGCCCAGCTCGGCGTCACGACGACCGAGATCGCCGCCGCCGTCGCCGCACAGAACCGGCAGAACGCCGCCGGAAAGATCGGCCAGGAGCCAGCGCCGACCGGTCAGCAACTCGTTTATACGGTGACCGCCAAGGGCCGCCTGAGCACGCCCGAGGAGTTCGGCAACATCGTCATCCGCGCCGACGCCGCCAAAGGCATTCTGACGCTCAAGGACGTCGCGCGCATCGAACTCGGCGCGCAGAACTACGACGCCAGCACCGCGCTGCTCGGCAAACCGGTCGTCGGCGTCGGCGTCTTCCTGCAATCGGGCGCCAACGCGCTCGAAGTGGCCGATCGCGTCCGCACGCGGATGGAGGAGCTCAAGGAAAAATTCCCGGCCGGGATGGACTACGTCATTCCCTTTGATACGACGAAGTTTGTCCAGGCGTCGATCACCGAGGTCGTGCGAACGCTCGGCGAAGCGTTGCTGATGGTCGCGCTGGTCGTTTTCCTCTTCCTCCAGAACTGGCGTGCGACGCTGATTCCGCTCGTCGCTGTACCGGTCTCGCTGACCGGTACCTTCGCCGGCCTCTGGCTGTTCGGCTTTTCGATCAATACGCTGACGCTGTTTGCCATGGTGCTGTCGATCGGTATCGTCGTCGACGACGCGATCGTCGTACTCGAAAACGTCGAACGCCTGATCTGGGAACACAAAATGGCGCCGAAGGAAGCGGCGATCGAAGCCATGCGCGAAGTATCGAGCGCGATCATCGCCATCGTCCTCGTCCTCTGCGCGGTATTCATACCGGTCGCCTTCCTCGGCGGGATTGCCGGCAAGCTTTATCAGCAGTTCGCCGTCACCGTGGCCATTTCGGTGGCCATCTCGGGCGTCGTCGCGCTGACGCTAACGCCGGCGCTGTGCGCCCTGCTGCTGCAGACACGGCATCATGAGCCGCGTATCTTCCGGCCGTTCAACCGCGCCTTCGAGCGTCTGACGCGCGCGTACACCAAAGCGGTGTACCACACGCTGCACCATCGCATCATCGGTGCGATCGCCTGCGTCATCATCCTCGGCGGCTGCATCCTGATGTTCCGCGCTGTCCCCGGCGGCTTCGTTCCGGCCGAGGACCAGGGCTATCTGATCAGCGCGCTGATGCTTCCCGACGGCGCCAGCCTGCAGCGGACGCAGGCCTCCGGCCAGCGCTTCCAGACGATGATCAAGCAGGATCCGGCGGTCGACAAGGTGTTCGTCATCGCCGGCAACGACATCATCGGTGGCGGCGCCAAGGCCAACGCCGGAACGGTTTTCATTCCGCTCGTCGACTGGTCGCAGCGCACGACCTCTGCCGAAGACCTGGCCAAGAAGCTCTCGGGTATGGGCATGGGCTTGCCCGACGGCCTGGCGCTCGTTTTCAACCCGCCGGCGATTCGCGGTCTCGGCGCTGCCGGCGGCTTCGAGGCCTACGTCCAGGCGCGCGGCGACAGCCGCCCGGAGAAGCTCGCCGAAGTGCTCGCCCAGTTCGTCGAAGCGCTCAAGAAGCGGCCCGAACTTTCCGGTATCAACACCTTTTTCCGCCCGACATCGCCGCAGTTGCGCGTCGAAGTCAACGAAGCGAAAACGATTTCACTGGGCATCAACGTCGCCGACGTCTACCAGACCTTGCAGGCGTCGATGGGCTCGCTCTACGTGAACGACTTCAACCTCAACGGGCGCACTTACCGCGTTCAGCTCCAGGCCGACGCGCCCTACCGCTCGCGGCCCGATGATCTCGGCCGCATCCACGTCCGGGCGAGCAGTGGTGCGATGATTCCGGTATCGACACTGATCCGCGTGACGACGATCGTCGGACCCGAGCAGCTTGAGCGCTTCAACGGCTTCCTGGCGGCCAAGGTGCTCGGCAGTTCGATCGCCAAGGTGAGCACCGGCGATGCCATCCGGATCGTCGAGGAAGTCGCCCGCGAGACGCTGCCGGCCGGCTATGAACTCGCGTGGACCGGCCAGGCCTTCCAGGAAAAGCGCACTGGCACGACCTCCGCTGTGGCTTTCGGCTTCGGCATCCTGATGGTTTTCCTGATTCTCGCCGCACAGTTCGAGCGCTGGTCGCTGCCGCTCGCCGTCATTCTCTCGGTTCCGTTCGCGCTGTTCGGCGCGCTCGCTGCGGTCATGATACGCGGCATGCCTAACGACATTTATTTCCAGATCGGTCTGGTCGTGCTGATCTGTCTGGCGGCCAAGAACGCTATCCTTATCGTCGAATTTGCCGCGCAGAAACGCGCCGAGGGCATGCACGTGCGCGAAGCGGCGCTCGAGGGCGCGCGCCTGCGTTTCCGACCGATCGTCATGACTTCGCTGGCCTTCATTCTCGGTGTCTTCCCGCTCGTCATAGCGAGCGGCGCGGGCGCCGCGGCGCGCCAGTCGATGGGCACCGGTGTGTTTGGCGGAATGCTGGCGGCAACCTTCATCGCGACGCTTTTCATCCCGATGTTTTTCAGCTGGTTGTCCGGTCGCCGGAGCAACGCGCCGACGCACGACGACGAGAACCAGCGCAGCGAGGAGAGAACATGATGCGCCACTCCGACCTCATCGACGCTGCGCGGCGGATCGCCGGCCGGGCAACGGCCGCGCTCGTCGCGCTGGCACTCACCGCGTGCATGGTCGGCCCCGATTACCGGCGGCCCGAAGTTGCTTTGCCGAGTTCGTTTACGGCCGACGCGCAAGCGGGCAGCGCGCTGCCGGCGGTCGCCGTGAACCGGCAGTGGTGGCGCCTCTTTAACGACGCGACGCTCGACAGCCTGGTCGACCAGGCGCTGGTGCACAACCACGATCTCTCGGCGGCGGTCGCCCGTGTCGCCGAAGCCGAAGCGCTGGCGCGCGAAGCCGGCGCGACACTGTTTCCGCAAATCGACCTGCGCGCCGGCGGCTCGCGCTCACGAGCGAGTACGCGCGGCGCCGTGCAATTGCCGGCGAGCACGCCGACGCTCCGCGACAGCCGCAGCGTCGCGCTCGGCACCGCTTTCGAGATCGACCTCTGGGGCCGGCTGCGCCGCGCCAACGAGGCGGCGCGTGCGCAACTGCTGGCCAGCCGCTACGCGCGCGACACCGTCGAACTCTCGGTCGTCAGCATCGTCACCAGCAATTATCTTGCGCTGCGCGCCGTCGACGCCGCACTCGATCTGACCAACAGCACGCTCGCCAGCCGGCGCCAGGCGCTCGACATCGTCATCAGCCGCCTCGAAGGCGGCGTTGTGTCGCCGCTCGAGCGCTACCAGGCCGAAGGCGCGCTGGCCGCTGGCCAGGCACAGCATGCCGACCTGCGCCGCCAGCGCGCGCTCGCCGAAAGCCAGCTCGCTCTGCTCACCGGGCAGGCCGGAATGCGCATCGCCGCCGGCGACCTGCGCGCGCTGCCGCTGCCGCTGACGCCGCCGGCCGGGCTGCCCTCCTCGTTGCTCGCCACGCGGCCCGATATCCGGCAGGCCGAGGAACAACTGGTTTCGACCAACGCGCTGATCGCCGTCGCCCGCGCGGCGATCTACCCGAACCTGGCGCTCACCGCGAGCCTCGGTCGCGAAAGCGCCGCGCTCTCACAGCTCTTCGCCGGCGGCGCCGGGACTTGGCTGATCGGCCTCGCCGCGGCTATGCCGATTTTTGATGGTGGCCGCAACGCGGCGCGCGTTGATCAGGCGAGCGCCCGCCAGCAACAGGCGCTCGCCGGCTATGAGAAGACCGTGCACACGGCGTTCAAGGAGGTCAATGACGCGCTCGTCGGCCTGCGCGAAAATGCCGACGGCGAGCGCGCTCAAGCGCAACGCGTGCAGGCGGCGCAGAAGACGCTCGAAATCGCGCAACTGCGTTACGCGGCCGGCTATTCGGCTTTCCTCGAGGTGCTCGACGCCCAGCGCAGCACCAACGACGCGCTGCTCGCCTACGTCGCGACGCGTCAGGCGCGGCTCAATTCGGCGGTCGAACTGTTGCGGGCGCTCGGCGGCGGCTGGCGCGACGATTTCGCAGCGCCGGCCGAGCAGGCCGGGAAATCCGGACGGTCCGGCTGAGCAGTCGCGGCGCGCGACTCACGCCTTTTCGTTGCCGTCGAGCGTCAGGTGAGGCATCCGACGCGGCACGCGCGGGCCCCGGGTTTAACGCGAATAAGCAAGCGCGCGTCCGCTACCGCGAGAATGGCCGATCGTTCGGCGCGCCCGGCGGCCGATCGGCAAGCCGGGCCGGTTGCCGGTGCCCTGCTTTATAAAAATGCCGGTTACAGATAAGGTGTCAGCATTACCGTTCTCGCGGATTTTCCGTCATGTCTTTCGCTGATCTCTTCACCAAGTTCGCGCTGATCGACTGGCTTGGCCTCGGCTGGTTCCTAGCCTGCTGGGCCGGGTACGAGCAGGTCGTCGAGCGCGGCTGGAGCGGCCGCACGACGCTGCACGCCAAAACGCACGAGCTGCGCCTGGCCTGGGGCCGGGTGATGGTCAGGCGCAATCCGCGCATCACCGACGCCGCCTTGATCGCCAACCTGCTGCCCAGCCTGTCGTTCTACGCCAACACGACGATCTACATCATTGCTGCGCTGTTCGCAGCGCTCGGCACGCTCGACCAGCTAGTGACCATGGCCTCGGAGCTGCCGTTTTCGCGCGGCCTGTCGCGCGAAGCGACAGAATTAAAGCTCCTGATTCTGCTCGGCGTCTTCGTCGTCGCCTATTTCAAGTTCACCTGGTCGCTGCGCCAGTTCAACCTGCTCTCGATCACGCTCGGCGGCGTTCCGCAGGAGGCCAGCGACGAGGAATTCGAGCTCAACGCGCGCAAGTTCGCCGGCGTCAATTCGTGCGCCGGCAACGATTTCAACCGCGGTCTGCGCGCCTACTACTTCGGCATGGCGGTGATGGCGTGGATGGTTTCGGCCTGGCTGTTCATTGTATCGACGGTGATCGTCGTCGTCGTCCTGGCGCGCCGCGAGTTCTACTCGCCGGTGCTCAGGGCGCTCACCGAGCAGCACTCGGACTAATCCGCAGCACCAGCCAGGGCAGCCGCCGCGCCGCGCGCCGGTGCCGTTCGGCCGGCGAAATAATCCCTATAATGACCGCTCAGAAGCGAAAGCGCGCCGCGCGCGCAACGAAGTGATTCCCGTGACCCGCAAAAAAACGCAAGGCATCGTTCTTTTCCTGACCGCGCTGTTCCTTTTTTCCGCGGCGGATGCGACGTTCAAATATCTGTCGCCCTTTTTTACCGTGCCGCTACTTCTCTGGGCGCGCTATTCCGTGCACTTTGTCATCATGCTCGTCGCCGTCGCGCCGCGCATGGGGCGCACCATCGTCGTCACCAGCCGGCCGTGGCTCATGACGCTGCGCGCGCTGGTTCTGGTCGCCACCAGCATCCTGCTGCAAAACGCCATCAAGGACCTGCCGCTCGCCGAAACGACGGCAATTTTCTTCGTTGCACCACTGCTCGTCGCGCTGCTGGCCGGCCCGCTGCTCGGTGAGCGGCTGCACCTGCGCACCTGGCTGGCGACGCTCAGCGGATTTTGCGGCGTGTTGCTCATCGCCCGGCCCGGCGGCGCGATGTTTGGCGTCGGCGTCGCCTATACGCTCGCTGCCGCGCTCTGTTATGCGCTCTACCAGATCCTGACGCGCAAGCTCTCGGAAAGCGAACCGGTCATGCGTCAGCTGTTCTACACGGCGCTCATCGGGACGATCGCCATGTCCTTGCTGCTTCCCGGCTACTGGACCGGCGAGCTGCCGACGATAAAGCAGGGCCTGCTCATCGTTTCGCTCGGCTTCTCGGGCGGTCTCGGTCACTTTCTCTTCATCGGCGCCTTTCGCGACACGCCGGCCTCGACGCTCTCGCCGATGATTTTTTGCCAATTTATCTGGGTCATCCTGCTCGGCTGGCTGGTCTTCGACCAGTACCCGGATGCCTTGTCTATGGCCGGCATGCTGATCATCAGCGCCTCCGGGCTGGCCATCGCGCTGCACCGGCCGAGGCGCGCCGGCGTTCGTTCACGCGCTGGCTAACTTGATCGCCAGAAGCGGAGTGTCACCGTCGCTTGCGCCGGCTACAGTAGACGCCACAACGACCACGCTGCAGGAGCGAGCTGATGAGTGCCGATGCCTACCGCGCCGGCGGCGCGAACAGCGAAATATGTTTTGCCACGGGTGAATGTTCGCTTGGCGCGATTCTCGTTGCGCAGAGTGAGCGCGGCGTCTGCGCGATCCTGCTGGGCGATGATCCGCAGGCGCTGGTGGACGATCTGCGCGCCCGCTTTCGCGCCGCAACGCTGATCGCCGGCGACACCGCGTTGGCGCAACTCGTCGCGCGCGTCGTCGCCTTCGTCGATACGCCGCAGATCGGCATCGACCTGCCGCTCGACCTGCGCGGGACGGTTTTCCAGCAGCGTGTCTGGCAGGCCTTGCGCGCCATTCCGGCCGGCCAGACGACGAGCTACAGCGAGATTGCGCGGCGCCTCGGCCTGCCCAGGGCGGTACGCGCGGTGGCCAGCGCGATCGCCGCCAACCCGCTGGCGGTTGCCGTTCCCTGCCATCGCGTCGTGCGCAACAGCGGCGCCTTGTCGGGTTATCGCTGGGGTGTTGGTCGCAAAAAAAAACTCCTCGAGCGCGAATCCGGCAACTAAATCGGTGCGCGTTTGTTCGCCTGCCCACTAAGCGGCACAGCGAACGGACTGCGGCAGCGGCGTCGCGCACACTGCCCTCATCCGAGCCAGCATATTGCTCGGCCCGCCCCGTCGCAAGAGCGATGGGAAATGAGCAGCACGCGTGGTGAAGACAAGCGAATGCCCTGCCACGGCGTGTCAAACCCATAACAGGAACCCCATGAACCACTTCAATCTCACCGGCATGACGCTCGTCCTCAGCCTGGCACTCAGCGCCGGCGCCTTCGCACAGAACCTCAGCAAGGACGAGTACAAGACCAGCAAAGAAGCAATCAGCGCCGAATACAAGTCGGCAAAGGCGGCGTGCGCTTCGCTGTCAGGAAACGCCAACGACGTCTGCGTGCTCGAAGCCAAGGGCAAGGAAAAGGTCGCCCGGGCCGAAGGCGAAGCGCGCTACAAGCCGAGCCACAAGGCGACTTACCAGGTCAGCCTCGCCAAGGGCGAAGCGACGTACGCCGTGGCCAAGGAAAAATGCGACGACGCGGCCGGTAACACCAAGGACGTCTGCGTGAAGGAAGCCAAGGCCGCAGCTACCGCCGCCAAGGCCGACGCCAAGGCAAAAATGAAGGCGGCCGACGCCAACACGACAGCCAAGCAAAAGACCGTCGACGCACGTCAGGATGCGGGCGAAAAAACCAGCGCCGCGAAGATGAGCGCTGCGGCTGACAAGCTGGACGCCGAATACGCCGTCGCCAAAGAAAAATGCGACAGTTTCGCCGACGGCGCCAAGGACAATTGTGTCAAAGAGGCCAAGCAGCGCTTCGGCAAGTCGTAAGTGAACCAGAGGTAGGTGTCGCACTCGAAATCCACGTGTTAACCGAAAGAGGTAACCACATGAAAAAATTGCAAAGAGCAAGTCTTGGCGCCGTCGCCGCTGTTCTGGTACTCAGCCTTGGCGCCTGCGCCGGCATGTCGCGCCAGGATAAGAGCACGGCTGCTGGCGCCGGCATCGGCGCCGTCGGCGGTGCGGTGCTGACCGGCGGTAGCGCGATCGGAACCGTCGGTGGCGCCGCTGTCGGCGGTCTCATCGGCAACCAGGTCGGCAAGTAAAGGGCGGCGGGCGACGACGCTGGCCGATCCCGGCCGGCGCCGCTGTCCTCGCTCCTGCGACAACCGCGTCGTGAGCCACAACAAGGGGAAACACCATGCACAACACGAAAACGATTAACTCTGCGCTGATCATCGGGTTCGTCCTGATTGCCCTCGCCGGTTGCCAGAAGGAAGGTCCGGCCGAGCGCGCCGGCAAGTCCGTCGATAACGCGGCGAGCAAGGTCGGCGAGCAGGTTGAAAAAGCCGGCGACGCCGTCAAGGACGCCACCAAGCGCTGA
>JBBRXI010000041.1:0-11741 GCA_038248575.1 Burkholderiales bacterium
AGACGGGTTTGAGCAAGTAATAAACGAATGCCACAAAGTCAGTCTTGGCGCGATGGTCGGTGATCGTTACGGTCCGCCGTCCGCCCTTCGCTTCGACGGCGACGAACAGGTTGTCGGTTCCCGAACGGACGTACTCGCAATCCTGCCTGACCGGCATTCCGGGCGAATTCGCAGGGCGCACGCGAGTCCTTGAGCAGTTGCTGGCTTTTCTCGTCAACGCAAATAACCGGTTCGTTGGATCGCACGAGCGTCGAGATCTCGCAGATCGTACATCCGCTTTCGCTACGCTTGCGTCAGTTGGCCGGCGCACCACATCAGCTTTCGCCAGGGTTTGAGGCAGTTTTTTTAGCCGGCGGCGGATCGTTTTGCGACTGATCGGACCGATACGGTCTTGGGCACGCGCCGCCAGTTCCAGCAAATCGAGCGTCCAGTGCTTGGCTCCGGCCGGTGGCTCATAACAAGCCAAAGCCGTAATCTGCGCTTCGACATTGGTGTCGTACTGGCGCGGCTTTCCGGTGCGCGCCCTGTCCTGCAGGGCATACTCGGCACCGCGCTCCAGATATGCGCTCGATTGACTTCTCGGGCATGGTGCAGCCCTTTCGCTCAGTACGACTCGATCAACTCGTGGTCCGAGACCGTAAGGTGCAATTTGGTCTGTCGCATAACCAACTCCTTCTCATGGGATGGGTATGCAGCAGCATAAAACATGTTGCGTTATCTATTGGTTTTATACCAGCAGCCTGTCGGGTTTAGGTCGCCGGCCGACACTCGCTGGGTCTGGCCTGGCCAAGCCAATGGAAGGTAAGCGCCTCATCTGATCTCGAGCAGGCTTTCGTCCCACTTGCTGTGCTTCTCGAGACCGAGCAGATTGGCCGTCGTCGCCGCGATGTTCGAAAGCCCGGCGGTCGGCGTTTGCTTCAAACCCAGCTTGCCACCGCTCACATTGTCGTAAAGAATCAGCGGCACCGGGTTCAGCGTGTGCGCGGTCTTGGCCTTGAACGAGCCGTCCGCGTGCTGTGCGGGCTGTTTCGTCTTCTTGTCCAATTCGTACATCTCGTCGGCGTTGCCGTGGTCGGCGGTGATCAGCGCGACGCCGCCCAGCGCATCGATCACCGGCAGGATGCGGGCCAGTTCGAGATCGACGGCCTCGACGGCCATCGTCGCGGCGCGGAAGTTGCCGGTGTGGCCGACCATGTCGCCGTTGGCAAAATTGCAGCGCAGCGTACGGTACTTGCCGCTTTCGAGCGCGGCGATCATTGCATCGGCGATTTCAGCGGCTTTCATCCACGGACGCTGCTCGAAGGGCACGACGTCGCTCGGCACTTCCTGATAGGTCTCGCCGTCGAACTTGTTCGAGCGGTTGCCGTTCCAGAAATACGTCACGTGGCCGAACTTCTGCGTTTCCGAGCAGGCAAACTGCGTGATGCCGCTTTTCGCGAACCACTCGCCTGACGTGTCGCGGATGATCGGCGGGTCAACGAGAAATCGCCGCGGCAGCCTGAGGTCGCCGTCGTACTGCAGCATACCGGCGTAGGTAACCTTCGGGACGCGGACGCGGACGAACTTGTCGAATTCAAGCTCCTCGAAAGCGCGCGTGATTTCGATCGCCCGGTCGCCGCGAAAGTTGTAGAAGACGACCGCATCGCCGTCTTCGATCATGCCGACCGGCCGGCCGTTGCTGGCGATGACGAAAGGCGGCAGGTCCTGGTCGATCGTTCTCGGGTGCGCCGCGCGCAAGGCCATGACCGCCTGCGTCGCGCTGGCGAATTGCTCACCCTCGCCGAGCACGTGCGTATGCCATCCGAGTTCGACCATCTTCCAGTTGGCGTCGTAGCGATCCATGGTGATCTTCATGCGCCCGCCGCCCGAAGCGATGCGTGCGTCAAAATCGCCGCTGCTGATTCCGGAGAGGAAGGCCTCGAAGGGTTCGAGGTAGTCGAGCGCACTCGTTTCCGGCACGTCGCGGCCGTCGAGCAGGGCGTGGATGCGAACCGTCCTGATGCCCTCTTCGCGCGCGCGCAACACCATCGCCTTGAGGTGGTCGATGTGGCTGTGCACATTGCCGTCCGAGAACAGGCCGATGAAGTGCAGGGCGCCGGGGCTACCGAAGACGTTGTGCTTGGCTCCGGCGACAATTTCCTGCCAGCCCTGACCGAGCCAGATCGCCCCCGAGGCAATCGCGTCGGCAACCAGCGAAGCGCCCTGGCTATAGACCTGGCCGGCGCCGATCGCATTGTGGCCGACTTCCGAATTGCCCATGTCCTCATCGGACGGCATGCCGACCGCCGTACCATGCGCGCGCAAGCTGATGTTCGGGTAATTGGCGAAGAGCCGGTCGAGCGTCGGTTTTCTGGCAGCGGCGATCGCGCTGCCGACGTCGGACTTGGCAATTCCATAACCGTCCATGACGATCGTGACGACCGGGCCCTTGACGCCGGCGAAAGAGGCAAGCTTTTGCAACATGGCAGGTTCCTGCGATAAATTTGAAAATTGAAAAAAAACAGTGACGGCCGAATCATCGATGATAACAAACTCGCGCACTGCCGCGAAAAAGCACCGTTGAAAAGGCCTTAGCGCGCCCTTTGTTTCGGGTCGAAACGAACGATCGCCCGGCCGTCGGTGGCCGTCATCGGCTCGCCTTTCCAGGCGTGACCGTAGACGACTTCGAAGGTCGCCGGCAGGCGCCCGTCGGTCATCCGCTTTTCGTACTCGGCGCACGCCGCACGCCAGGACGAACGCCCCATCAAACCCCGACGGCGCGCGCTGTGAGCGCAGGCCGAACCGCTCTGGCGCAAATCGCGAAACAGGTCGCCGAGGCTGGCGTAGGTCAGCGTCAGCGTTTCAACGTCCATCACCGGGTCGGCGAAGCCGCATTCGACGAGCATGTCGCCGAAATCGTGCATATCGACGAAGCGCTGGGTATGCTCGTCGCCGTCGGAGAAGGCGGCGCGCAATTCCTTGAGCGTATCCGGGCCGAAGGTCGAGAACATCAGCAAGCCGCCGACTTCGAGCGTACGCTGCATCTCACGAAACGCCGGCCGCGCGTCGTCGAGCCAGTGCAACATCAGATTCGACCAGATCAGCCCGAACGATCCACTCTTGAACGGCAAGGCTTGCGCGTCGGCGCCGGCGAGCGTGCTGCGGCGCAGAAATGGCAGCAGCCAGCGCAGACGCGAGCGCCGGCCGCTGCCCACACCAAGCATCGCTTCACTGCGATCGGCGCCGAGCACCTGCGCTTTCGGGTAACGTTCGCCGAGCGCGGAAAGGCTGGCGCCGGTCCCACAGCCCAAGTCGAGAACGCGCGCGGGGGCAATCCTGACGTAGTCGAGCCGCTCGAGCATACGACAGCCGACCTCGCGCTGGAGGACGGCGACCGCGTCGTAAGTCGCCGCAGCGCGCGCGAAATTAAGCCGCACCTGGCGCGCATCAACGGCCGGTGCGCTCATCGGCAGATCAGATCGGCCGCAGGCCGAGCTTTTCGAACAGTGCCTGGTCGCGGTCGATGCCCGGGTTGCTGGTGGTGAGCAGCTTGTCGCAGTAGAAGATCGAATTGGCACCGGCGAAGAAACACAGCGCCTGCATCTCCTCGCTCATCGCCTCACGACCGGCAGACAGGCGGACGAAGCTTTCCGGCATCGTGATGCGCGCTGCGGCGATCGTGCGCAAAAACTCGAATTGGTCGACCTGTTCATTGCTTGCCATCGGCGTACCGGGAATCGCGACGAGATTGTTGATCGGCACGGATTCAGGCGGCGGATTGAGATTGGCCAGCTGCGCGACCATCGCCGCGCGGTTACGCCGCGTCTCGCCGAGGCCGAGTATTCCACCTGCGCAGACCTTGATTCCGGCCGCACGCACTTGGCCTATCGTATCGACGCGGTCGCTGTGCTTATGCGCCGTAATGACCTTGTCGTAAAACGCCGAATCGGTGTCGAGATTGTGGTTGTAATAGTCGAGGCCAGCCGCCTTGAGCTCATCGGCCTGCCCGTCTTTGAGCATGCCGAGCGTAACGCAGGTTTCAAGGCCGATCGCCTTCACTTCGCGGATCATTTGCGTGACGACTTCGAGCTCTTTATCCTTTGGGCCGCGCCACGCCGCGCCCATGCAGAAGCGCGAAGCGCCCTTGGCTTTCGCTTCGCGCGCCGCGGCGAGCACGTCCTCGACCTGCATCAGCGCTTCACGCTCGGTTTCGGTCTTGTAGCGCGCCGATTGCGAGCAATAGCTGCAATCCTCCGAGCAACCGCCGGTCTTGATCGAAATCAGCGTCGAGCGTTGCACTTCGTTGGGGTCGAAGTTCGCGCGGTGCGTCTGTTGCGCGCGAAAAAGCAGATCCATCAGCGGAAGCTGGTAAAGCGCCTCGACTTGCGACACAGTCCACTGTGCGCTGCGCGCTGGGGCGTCGATTTGGGGAGTTGCGGCAAGGGCCGGGGATACAGTATTCATGGCAAAGACCTGGCAGAAAATGATAGAGGGCGTGGAAACCGGCTGCTGCGATCAGCGTATCCGGCCGGCGTTAACCACGGCTTGCGATTGTATTGTGAAGCCCGGATCGCACGACCGGTATGGGACAGACGGATTGCACCAGCGGAACTGGAAAAACACTCAGCGAAGTGCGCTCACGACGCTTGCATGAAACATTTAAGCATTTGTTCTAAAAGACGTTTCATCGCAGCGTAGCGGAGACTTCGTCAATGGCGATTTTACCCCAAAGCCTGAGCGACGGCACACTGGCAATGCGCTGGCGGCGCATTGCCAGCCGCATGACGCAGGACTGCCTGTTGTGCGGATCGACGAGCAGCGCGGCGATAATTTGCGCGGCGTGTGCCCCCGATCTGCCGCGCCTGTTGCCGCCGGGCTGCCGCCGCTGTGCGCGGCCGCTGGTGAGCGCGGCCACCGACCAGCAAACCTGCGGCCGCTGCCTGGCCGAGCCGCCGCATTATGATGCGACGCGGGCGGCGTTCCTTTACGAGTTTCCCATCGACAAACTGATCCAATCGTTCAAATACGGCCATCGCCTGGCCCTCGGTCCCTACCTCGGCGCGGCGCTCGTCGCGCTGGGCGAGCGCCCAGCCGCCGACCTCATCGTGCCGATGCCGCTGCACGCGGCGCGCTTGCGCCAACGCGGCTTTAATCAGGCGCTCGAACTGGCGCGGCCGCTCGCGCACGCATGGCAAGTACCGATCGACGCACGCAGCTGTCAGCGCACGCGCGACACGCCGGCGCAAGCCGGCCTGCCGCTGCGCGAACGGGTAAAGAATATCCGGGGCGCCTTCCACTGCTCAACGGATTTCACCGACCGGCGGATCGTCCTTGTTGACGATGTGATGACGAGCGGCGCGTCGCTCGACGAATGCGCACGTACGCTGAAGTTGCACGGCGCGGCGCAGGTGACGGTGTTTGTTCTGGCACGTGCGCTGGCGAAAAGCGCCTAAGCACCCGGAACCAAGAGAGTTAAGGCGAACGCCTCAGCGCCGGGAGGACGCTGAGGCGCTGCTATTCTTCGTGCCTGCGTGCCTGCGTGCCTGCGTGATCAAGCCGCTCTACTTCTCCGCGACGAGCAGTCGCCTGATCTCGGCGAGGCCCGCCGAAAGCATCGCGAGATCCTGCGGCGCGTTGCGTTTTAGTTCGTCGACCACCTGACGTGCGGCACTGGCGGTCGCCGGGTTCTCGTCATTACCCGGCTGCAGCAGCGTTTGCCGCAGCTTGCGCAACTGCCCGGCAAGCTGTGCGCGGGCGCGCGCCTGCCAGCGATTGCCGGCCGGCAGACGGCCGATCGCGTCGGCAAGCCAAGTCAGCTCGAGGCTGGCGTCAAGACGGCCGCACGCGCTGGCGACATCGGCAAGCGGCCTGCCGCTGGCGCGCGCGAGATCGACAAGTTCAAAAACACCGACGATTTGCGCCCGTGCGGCAAGCACGTGTTCGACGCCCGCCCTCGCCCCCGTTAGCGCTGCGCCGTCGCCTTTGGCGCGGGCGCTGGCGAGCGCCTGCTCGAGCGCTGCGCCGTACAGGTCAACCATTGTCGCAATGCCGCTGCCGGCCGTTTGCGAGGCGAGTAACTGGCGGGTCGCGGCGCCGACCATCGCGCGTAACTGGCTCATCAGCGCGAACTGTTGCGGCGCCGGCAATTCCAGGTCGAGCGCTTCGATTTCGCGCCACGCCGCTTCAGCGCCGAGCAGTTCGCTTGCCGCGTACCACGCCGCGGCGACCTCAGCGGCACTGGCGCCACTCTCGTCGCCAGCCTGCGCGACGAAGCTCGTTCCCATGCGGTTGATCAGGCGATTGACGAGTTGCGTGGTGATGATTTCGCGGCGCAGCGGATGCTTCGCCAGCTGGTCGCCCCATTGACCAACGAGCGGCTGCGGGAAGTAATCGACGAGCAACTGCTGCAGTTCGGCGGCGTCCGGCAAGGCCGAAGCGAGCAACTCCTCCTTGAGCGCAATCTTGGCGTAAGCGAGCAGCACCGAGATCTCCGGCGCGGTCAGCCCGCGCAGCATCTGCGCGCGTTCGGCGAGACCCTTGTCGTCGGGCAGGAACTCGATGCTACGGTTGAGCGCGCCCTTGGCCTCGAGGTTGCGGATAAGTTGCGCGTGTACGCCGAGCAACTCGGGGCCAGCGAACGCTTCGAGCGAAACCGCCTCGGTCTGCTGATAGTTGTCGGCGAGCACGAGCTTTGCAACCTCGTCGGTCATCGAAGCGAGCAGTGCGTCGCGTTGTTTGAGCGTCATGTCGCCGGCGGCGACGAGGCCGGAGAGCAGAATCTTGATGTTGACCTCGTGATCCGAGCAGTCTACGCCGGCGGAATTGTCGATCGCGTCGGTGTAAATCAGACCGCCGGCCAGCGCGTATTCAATGCGCGCCTTTTGCGTCAAGCCGAGATTGCCGCCCTCGCCGACGACCTTGGCGCGCAATTCGTTGGCGTCGACGCGCAGCGCGTCGTTGCCGCGGTCGTTGGCGTCCTGGTGGCTCTGGCTGCTCGCTTTCACGTAGGTGCCAATGCCGCCGTTGTAGATCAGGTCGACCGGCGCCTTGAGGATCGCGTTGATCAATTCGGTCGGCGCCATCTGCTCGGCATCGACGCCGAGCCACTCGCGCACCGGCGCCGCGAGCGGGATGGATTTTTGCGTACGTGGCCAGACACCGCCGCCTGCGGAGATCAGCGACTTGTCAAAATCGTCCCACGACGAGCGCGGCAAATCGTAGAGCCGCTGCCGTTCGGCAAAGGTCGTCGCGGCGTCCGGGCTCGGATCGAGGAAGATGTGGCGGTGGTCGAAAGCGGCGAGCAGCAGGGTCTGCTGCGAGCGCAGCATGCCGTTGCCGAAGACGTCGCCGCTCATGTCGCCGATGCCGACGGCGGTGAAGGCTTCGCTCTGTGTGTCGCGGCCGAGTTCGCGGAAATGGCGCTTGACGGCTTCCCAGGCGCCACGCGCCGTGATGGCCATCTTCTTGTGGTCGTAGCCGGCCGAACCACCCGAAGCAAAGGCGTCACCGAGCCAGTAGCCGTATTCGATGGCGATGCCGTTGGCAATGTCGGAGAAACTCGCCGTGCCCTTGTCGGCAGCAACGACAAGGTAGGGATCGTCGCCGTCCCGGCGGCGCACATGGGCGGGCGGCACGACCTTGCCAGCGACGAGATTGTCGGCAAGATCGAGCAGGCCGCGGATGAAGATCGAGTAGCAGGCGATGCCTTCGGCAAGCCAGGCGTCGCGCTCGCTCGCCGCTGGCAAACGCTTGCCGACGAAGCAACCCTTGGCGCCCAGTGCGACGATGACGGCGTTTTTCGCGGTCTGCGCCTTGGCCAGCGCCAGACCCTCGGTGCGATAGTCCTCCATGCGGTCAGACCAGCGCAGCCCGCCGCGCGAGACGCGGGCGCCACGCAGATGGATGCCTTCCATGCGCCCGCTGTAGACGAAGACTTCGTAGAGCGGTACCGGTTTGGGCAAGAAGGGAACGCGTTTTGACTCGATCTTGAAAGACAGGTAAGCCTTCGCCTGGCCGTCGGCAGCGTTCTGCCAGGCGTTGGTGCGCAGGGTCGCCTCGATCACCGTGCGCAGCCCGGAGAGTATGCGATCGTCGTCGAGGTTGCTGACCTGCGCCAGCTCGACGCGCAGCGCGCCGCTGATCAACTCGGCGGCGGCTTCGTCGCTCTCGGGAGCGAGGCGCGCGGCAAAAAGGTCAGTGAGCAGTCGTGCGCTGTGCGCCTGTGCGGCAAGGCAGCGCTCGATATAAACCTGCGAGAACGGCAGGCCAGCCTGGCGCAGGTAGCGGCTGTACGCGCGCAAAATCGTGATGCGCCGATCGTCGAGTCCGGCGAGCAGAGCGAGGCGGTTGAAGCCGTCGTTCTCGGCCTCGTCGCGCAAAAGTTTTTCGAGCAATTCGACGAAAGCGCCGCGTGTCGCTTCATCGTCGAGCGCATCCGCGCGGGGCAGGCGGACGGCAAAATCCGCAATGTGCAGATTGCTGCCAGCCAGCTTGAACGGCTGCTCGGAGAGTACCGTCACGCCGAGGTTCTCGAATACCGGCAGGACGGCCGATAGCGGCCGCGCATCGCCGCGCACGAAGAGCTTGATGTGCTGGTGTGAGCCGTCATCACCGTAGGGTGCGTTGAGCTTGACTTCAACGCGCCCGCTCGCTTCGGCAGCTTCGAGTCGCTCGAGGTCGGAGACCGCCGAACTGGGCGGCACCTGGTCCCGGTAAGCGAGCGGCAGCGCCTGCGCGTAACGGGTGAGCAGCGCATTGCCGCGTTCCTCGCCACAGTGCTCGACGAGGTTGTGCTGCAGTTCGTCGTGCCAGCCGCGCACGATGCGCGCCACCTCGCGCTCGAAGAGCTGAGCGTCGTAGGTGTAGCGCGTGCCGGCCGGCACGCGCGCGATGAGGTGCAGGCGGGCCAAGCGCGACTCGCCGACGAGCACGAAAAAGTCGATGCTGTCTGCCTGCAGCGTCTCGGCGAGCAACTCGGTGATGCGCAGGCGCACCGTGGTATCGAAACGGTCGCGCGGCATGTAGACGAGCGCCGAAACGTAGCGCCCCCAGCTGTCGTTGCGCAAGAAGACGCGAACGCGCGGATGTTCCTGCAACATGACGATTCCGGCGGCGATATGCTGCAGGTCGTCGGCAGCGATTTCGATCAGCTCTTCGCGCGGATACGTTTCGAGGACGTTGATCAGTGCCTTGTCGCGGTAGCTTCCCGGCGCGAAGCCGCAGGCCGCGCGGACCGCAGCGACCTTGCTGCGCACGACCGGGATGTCGCCCGTAGACACGTGGTAGACGTGCATTGCGTAAAGGCCGACGAAGACGTGTTCGCCGACAATGTTGCCGGCCGCGTCACGGTGGTGAACGCCGATGGAGTCGAGGTAGTTCGGACGGTGCACGTTCGAGCGGCAGTCGGCCTTGACGAGCGTCAGCGACGACGGCAGGCGGTCGATTTCCTGGAGGCCCCCCGGGATTCCGGCCAGGCAGCGGCCAAAGCGCGGATGGTCGGTTCGCCGCAGCAGGCCGAGGCCGCCGCCGGCTTCGCGCCTGAGCTGGCCGCTGGCGGCGTCGGCGTCGTAGTGCGTGTAGCCGAGAAAAACGAAATTCTCGGCAGCAACCCAGTCGAGAAATTCGCCGATTTGACGGTTTTCCGGGCTTGGCGTGAGCGCCAGAGCGGCCAGCGCCGAAGCGACGCTGGCGCGCATTGCCGCGTGGTCTTCGACGGCGGCGCGCACGTCGGCGAGGACCTCGAGCAATTCGGCGCGCAAGGCGTCGATGTGCAGCGCGTCGCCGACGCGGTCGACTTCGAGGTGTATCCACGATTCGGTGCGCGTTCCCGCGCTGCCGCGCGCGGCGCTCTGTTGCAGGGTGCCGGCCGCGTCACGGGCGATGCCGAGCAGCGGGTGCATGAGCTTGTGAATCACCAGCCCGTGACGATAGACGGTCATCGTGATCGAGTCGACAAGGAAGGGCATGTCGTCGGTGACGATGTCGATGACGGTGTGCGGCGAGTGCCAGCCGTGACGATCGAAGTCCGGCGTGTAGAACACGACGGTGGCCTGCCCGGGCGGACGCAGAACGCCGAGCCGGTAATGCTGCAGCGCGGCGCCGTGCAGTTCTTCGGGGCTGGCGTCGCCGAAGCTGGCAGCGTCGGCGTCGGCGAAATAGTGTGCCAGGTGCTCGGCGAGCGCCGGAGAAATTTTCTGCTTGCCAGAAATCTCGCGCAGGTTGCGCAGCAGGCTGTTGTCGATATCGGCTACTTTGTTCATCTCGTCACCTCTGTATAAAGGCCTCGGCAGATGCTGCACGGTCTGAACCCGGAAAATCAAACACGGTTTGGAAAAGCTTTTCGGGCGCAGCCACGACCTCGTTGAATGGGCGTATCGCTTATCGACACATCTTCACAAGCCTGGGCCGCCGACACAACCGATTCATGTTCACAAGGTCGTACTGTTCACGAATTAACTAGCCCGGCGCTCGCATTCCGGGGAAGGCTTGGCGTGCAAAAGCCGACGTCGCTGAGTACACCCGAAAGCTTGTTCGTAATATAAGCTGCGGGATCGCCGGCACGGGTTGATGACGAAATGACAACAGCTTCTTCGGCGCTCATCGCTGCGCCTGCAGCGACGCGCTCATGGCACGTCAGGCTCAGCCTCGCGGCGCTTGATGCGATGCTGATCCTGCCCTTTCTCAACGCGCACCATTACCAGCCGATTCCGACCTTCTATCAGGAACTGAGCGCGGCGGCGCTCGGCATCCTCGCGGCAACGATCCTGCTCAGGAAGAGGCTGCTCGAGCGGCTCGTCCTGCCGGGCATGGCGCTGCTGCCGCTCGGGCTGCTCGGCATCCTGCTGCTGCAGCTTGGCTTTGGCCTGATCGTCTTTCCGACGCAAGCCCTGCTCTTCGCCCTGTACCTGCTCTGGGCGCTGCTGCTCCTCGCGCTCGGCCGGTCACTGCGCGAGGAGATCGGCCTTGAGCCACTCGTCGCCCGCTTTGCTGCGGCGATCGTCTGCGGCACGATGGCCGCCACGGTCGTTCTCGCACTGCAATTGACCGACGCCGGGCTCCCTGCGGCCTGGATATTCCCCGTGGCGCGCGGCAGCGGCAATCTCGGGCAGACCAATCACCTGGCCAACTATCTCTGGCTCGGCGTCTGTTCGGCCATCTGCCTGCGCGTCCAGGGTCGGCTGGGCGGCGCTATCTTCGCGCTGTGCGTCGTTGTGCAGATCGCTGCCGCCAGCCTCACCGGATCGCGCAGCGTCATCCTTTACGCCGTCGGCCTTGCCGCCCTCTCGGCCTGGGGCGCCTGGCATTTTCGCCAGCCGCCCTTGCGCCGGGTCGCCCGACTGGCACTCGGTGTCCTGCTCGCGACCCTGTTCATGCAATGGGCTTTCGCGCATTTCGACTACGCCGCCGCGCTGCACGCACCGCTTTCTGGTGAGCGCTTCTTCGCCGGGGTCAGCGGAAGTTCGCAGCGCCTGCATCTGTGGCGCACCGGGCTGACCATTTTTCTGGAGCATCCCTGGCTGGGCGCCGGCGTCGGACAATTTCCGTTCAACGCCTACCTGCTCATGGGTGCGCACCCGTCGTCAGCGGATATGCTCGTTGGTGAGCACGCGCACAACCTGCTGGTCGACCTGCTCTGCGAATTCGGACCGATCGCCGTCGTCCTCGTCCTCGTCCTCGGTCTGCGCTGGTGGAGGGGCTTTGTCCGCCAGAGCTGGTCGGCCGCCGACTGGTGGATTGCCGCCGTGCTGCTCGTCCTGTCCACC
>JBBRXI010000042.1:0-11617 GCA_038248575.1 Burkholderiales bacterium
CGTCGCGTGCCAGTCCTCGTCCGACGGCGCGCTCGCGGCCAGCCGGTCATCGCTGGTAGTCGTTTTGCCGGCATTTACGTCGGCCCTTGCGACGACCTTTTCGTCGGCTTTTGCGATGGCATTTTCGTCGGCTTTTGCGATAACCGTTTTGCCGGCTCTTGCGACCACATTTTCGTCGGCTTTCGCGCTGCCCTCGTCGCCCTGTGCGATCGCCTCGCCCTTTGCGACGGGCTTTTCGTCGGCAGCGACCGGCACCGGTTCGCGCACCGCGGCAGCCCGCTCCGGCGCGTAGATTGCGACGGGCGCGCGCCCGGCCGGGGCGGCCGGAGTCCCGGCTTTTTCCGCGTCGCCGGCCGGCCGGAAGGCGTGCAGGCGCAGCAGGGTCATGACGAAACCGGCGAATTCGTCGGGCGCCAGCGGCAATTCCTTGCGCCCGTGCACGGCGATCTGATACGCCAGTTGGACGAATTCGGGGTCAAAGCACTTCGCAAGATCGAGAATGCGCGCGCGCTCGGGGAGCTCGTCGGCGACGGCCTGCGGCGCGAGTTGCGCGACCTGCAGACGGGTGAGCAGACTGGCCAGTTCCTGCAAAGCGGCGTCGAACGACAGGCTGTGGGCGAGCATCGTCTCGGCGATGGCGAGCATGGCCGCTGCGTCGCCTTTGATCAGCGCGTCGAGCAGCGAGAACAGGTAATCGAGGTCGACGCTGCCGAGCATCTCGCGCACCTCTGCTTCGTCGACGCGGCCGCCGCCGTGGGCGATCGCCTGATCGAGCAGCGACAAGGCGTCGCGCATGCTGCCCGAAGCCGAGCGGGCGAGCAGTTGCAGCGCCGCCGCGTCGGCGTCTATGCCCTCGGCGCCGAGAATCTCCTTCAAGTGGCCGGCGATCAGTTGCGGCGTCATCTGTTTGAGGTTGAACTGCAGGCAACGCGAGAGCACGGTGACCGGTATTTTTTGCGGGTCTGTCGTTGCCAGGATGAACTTGACGTGCTCGGGCGGTTCTTCGAGCGTCTTGAGCATCGCGTTGAAGGCGTTGTTTGAGAGCATGTGCACTTCGTCGATGACGTACACCTTGAAGCGGCCGCGCGTCGGCGCATACACGGCGTTCTCGAGCAACTGACGCATTTCCTCGACCTTGGTGTTGGTCGCCGCGTCGACCTCGAGCAAATCGATAAAACGGCCCGAGTCAATTTCGGTACACGCCGAACAGACGCCGCACGGGGTCGCGCTGATACCGGTTTCACAGTTGAGCGATTTGGCGAGAATCCGCGCCAGCGTCGTCTTGCCGACGCCACGCGTTCCGGTAAATAGATAGGCGTGGTGCAAGCGCTGCTCGGTCAAGGCATGGGTCAGGGCGCGCACGACGTGTTCCTGCCCGATCAGGTTGGCAAACGATTTGGGCCGCCACTTGCGCGCCAGGACTTGATAACTCATGGGCGAATTTTACTCTGGATTCCAGGTCGCGATGAGACGGGAAAATGCGGTCGCAGCAGCCAAGGCTGACGCGCCACGCAATCAGCATAAGCGATCGACCGGGGCGACGAGCGCCGATTCCACCTCAGCGCTGCACCTCAGCGCTGCGCGGCTGGGCAAGCGCCCGTGCATGGCGTAAGCTACGCGCGCGTGGCCGAGCCGCTGTGCCGGCCGATCAATATCGATAAATTTGAGGGGGTTTCATGAAAGTCTTAATTGCCGACAAGGTGTCCGCAAAAATGGTCGCCGAATTGAAGGCGCTCGGCTGCGACGTCGTTCTCAATCCGGACCTGTCGGCGGAGAACATTCCCGCAGCGCTCGCCGGCGTCGAGGTTCTCATCGTCCGTTCGACCAAGGTGACCGCCGCCGCGATCGAGGCCGGCAGCTCGCTGTCGCTGATCATTCGCGCCGGCGCCGGGGTCAATACGATAGACCTCAACAAAGCCAGCGAACGCGGCGTCTATGTCGCCAACTGCCCGGGCAAGAACACCGACGCCGTCGCCGAACTGGCGATCGGTCTATTGATCGCCGCCGACCGACGGATTCCCGAGGCGCTGATCGACCTGCGCGCCGGCAAATGGCGCAAGAAGGAATATGGCAAGGCCAACGGGCTCAAGGACCGGACGCTCGGTGTCGTCGGCCTCGGCAACATCGGCCTGGCGGTCGCCCGCCGCGCGCAAGCGCTCGGCATGAACGTGATCGCCTTTTCGCGCCGCCTGACGCCGGAAAAAGCCAAGGCGCTCGGCATCGGCTTTTGCCCGACTCTGGAGCAACTCGCTGAACAATCCGACGCGATCAGCCTGCATCTGGCGCTGGCGCCCGACACGCGCGGGATCATCAACGCCGATTTCTTCGCGCGCATGAAAAAAGGCGCGCTGCTGGTCAATACGGCGCGCAGCGAGGTCGTCGATATCGCCGCGCTCAAGGACGTGCTGCGCAGCGGCAAGATCAGAGCCGGACTCGACGTCTTCGAGAACGAGCCCACGGCCGGCGAAGCACCCTTCGCCGACGCCGAACTCGCCGGCCTGCTGTCGGCCGCCGCGCCGCATATCGGCGCCTCGACCGAACAGGCCGAAGAGGCAATCGCCGAGGAAACCGTACGCATCGCGCGCACCTTCATGGACAGCGGAAAGCCGCTCAACGCCGTCAACCAGCGCATGCTGCACAGCGGTGTGCGCTGCGTCATCCGCCATTACAACCGGGTCGGCGTGCTGGCTAACGTACTGCACGAACTGCGCAGTGAAGGCATCAACATCGAGGAAATGGAGAACACCATTTTCGAGGGCGAACAGGCCGCCTGCTGCTCGCTGGTTCTCGACAAGACGCCGACCGCTGACGTGTTGACGCGCATCGGCGCTGCCGAAAACGTCATTCAGGCGATGTTGAAATAAACGATCCGCTGCTCGCCTTGATTGGGCGAGCAGCAGCCACCGGCAGGGCGGATCAGCTTTCGCCGAGATAGGCGCGGCGCACGCGGTCGTCGGCGAGCAGTTCCTGGCCGCTTCCCGAGAAGCTGATCGCGCCCGTCTCCATGACGTAGCCGGTGTCGGCGACGCTGAGCGCTGCCTTGGCGTTTTGCTCGACGAGCAGTACGGTGACGCCGATCGAGTTGATCTGGCGAATGATGTCGAAAATCATCCCGACAAAAATCGGTGAGAGGCCGAGCGAGGGCTCGTCCATCATCAGCACCGACGGTTTGGACATCAGCGCGCGGCCGACGGCGAGCATCTGCTGTTCGCCGCCCGAGAACGTTCCGGCCTTCTGCTTGTGGCGCTCTTTGAGGCGTGGGAACAGCCCGAAGATGCGCTCGCGGTCGGCTTCGATCTCGGCCTTGTTGTTACGCGCGTAGGCGCCGAGCGTCAGGTTCTCGTCGACGGTGAGGTTCGGGAAGACACGCCGGCCTTCGGGAACGAGAACGATGCCTGATTCGACGATGGTCTTGGTCTTGGCGCCGAAAATGTCCTTGCCGTTCCAATGAACCGACCCGGAGCCGGCCTTGACCAGGCCGATGATCGCATTGAGCGTCGTGCTCTTGCCGGCACCGTTGGCGCCGATCAGGGTGACGATCTTGCCCGCCGGCACGTCGAGGCTGATGCCGCGCAAGGCGTGAATTCCGCCGTAATGGACGGAGAGATTCTTGATCGACAGCATTAACCTACCCCCAGATACGCTTCGATGACCGCGGGATTGTTCTGAATTTCATCCGGCGTGCCGTGCGCGATGGTCACCCCGTAATCGAGCACGTACATCCGCTTGCAGACGCCCATGACGACTTGCATATGGTGTTCGATGAGCACGATGGTGAGCTTGAACTGGTCGCGAATCTTCAGGATGAAGTCCATCAGTTCGACCGATTCCTGCGGATTCATTCCGGCCGCCGGCTCGTCGAGAAAGAGCAGCTTCGGTTCGGTGGCCAGCGCCCGGGCGATTTCGAGCCGGCGCTGCTTGCCGTAGGGCAGGCTGGTCGCCCTCGCCTGCTCATGGTGGTCGAGGCCGACTTCGGCGAGCAGCGCGCGGGCGCGCTCGTGGATGTGCCGCTCCTTTTTCAGGTACGAGGGCAGACGCAGCGTCGCTTCGAGGAGGTTGGTTCCCATGCGCATGTGCTGGGCAACGAGGACGTTCTCGAGAACGCTCATTTCCTTGAACAGACGGATGTTCTGAAAGGTCCGCGCGACGCCCATATGGGTGATCGCGTGCGGCTTCATGCCGGAGATTTCCCGGCCGGCGAACAGGATGCTGCCCGACGTTGGCTTATAAACGCCGGTGATCAGGTTGAACGAGGTCGTCTTGCCGGCGCCGTTCGGTCCGATCAGGCCGATGATCTCGCCTTCCTGCACGTCGATATCGAGGCCGCTCACCGCGGTAAGGCCGCCGAATTGCTTATTGACGGCGACCGTCTGCAAAATGGACGTCATCACCGACCTCCCTTGGCGGCCTTGGCGCCGCGGCGCGGCAAGAGGCCGATACGCGACAGCGCGTCCCAGGAAAATTCGGCCTTGCCCATCAGCCCCTGCTGACGGTAAATGACGACGATCATCAGCAGCGCCGAGAAGAAGACCATGCGTAGCCCGGGAATTCCGGTCGTTGCGTAAAAGCCGAAATTGAGCGGTCCGTCGAGGAAGCGTAGTGCCTCCATGGCGATCGTGACGACGATTGCCGCGACCACCGAACCGGTGAGCGAGCCGACGCCGCCGAGAACGACGATCAGCAGGATGTCGAAAGTCTTGAGGAAGATAAACTGTTTTGGATCGATCGTCGTCAGGTAGTGCGCGAGCAGCCCGCCGGCGATGCCGGCGAGAAAACTCGAGATGGTAAACGACATGACCTTCAGGCCGAGGACGTTGATGCCCATCGATTCGGCGGCAATTTCGTTGTCGCGTATCGCCTTGAAGGCGCGTCCGTAGCTCGACTTGATCAACAAAACGAGGAAGACGGTAATGAGGATCGCCATCCCCCAGGACCACCACATCGTCGTGAACCGCGGCAGGCCCTTGAGGCCGAGCGAACCGTTGGTCACCGTCTGCGCGTTGGTCAGAACAACGCGGATGATTTCGGAAAAGCCGAGCGTGGCGATCGCCAGGTAGTCATCGCGCAAGCGGAGCGTGATGACGCCGAGCACCCAGCCGATGAAACCGGCGAGCATGCCGCCGAGCAGCAGCGCCGGCGCAAACGGAATCTGCACCTGCGCGAGCCAGGGAACGATCGGCTGCAGGATGAAGTTGACCTCTTTCTGCTCGGGCGACATGGTGAGGATCGCACAGGTATAGGCGCCGACCGCCATGAAGCCGGCGTGCCCGAGGCTGAACAGACCGGTGAAGCCGTTGATCAGGTTGAGCGACAAGGCGAGGATAATGTTGATCGCGCACAGTTTGAAGATCTGCATCGTGAAGCGATCAAAACTCTGGTCGAAGATGAAGAGCAGGATCAGGCCGATGATCGCCGCGCTGAGCGTCAGCTTCGCGTCGCGGCTCATCGGCGATTTCTTGAGCGTGTTCATCAGACTTTCTCTCCCTGGTTCTTGCCGAGCAGCCCGGTCGGCTTGACCAGCAGGACGATGATCAGCAGGACGAAGGCGAAGGCGTCCTTATAGCCGGTCAGTTCGGGAAGGAAGGCGACGGTCATTAATTCGATGATGCCAAGCAGCAGTCCGCCGAGGACCGCGCCGCCGATACTGCCGATGCCGCCGATGACCGCGGCAATGAAACATTTGAGACCGGGCATGATGCCCATCAGCGGCTCGAGCCGCGGGTATTTGAGCGCCCACATGATGCCGCCGATCGCCGCCAGCGCGCTGCCGATGGCGAAGGTGATCGAGACGATACGGTTCACGTCGATGGCCATCAGACGCGCCGCCTCGACGTCAGTCGATACGGCGCGCATGGCCATGCCGACGCGCGTGCTGTGCACCATCCAGATGAGCACGGCGAGGATCACCGCGGTAACGACCGGAATGACCAGGCTGACGGTGGCGATGTGCACGCCGCCGAGGACGAAATTGGTGGCGAAGAATTCGGGGACGGGGAAGGCCTTCGGACGCGCGCCGAAGAGCACGATCGCCAGGTTTTCGAGAAGGAAGGAGGCGCCGATCGCGCTGATCATGATCGAGATGCGCGGCGAATCGCGCAGCGGCCGATAGGCGACGCGTTCGAGCCCGACGCCGAAGATCGCCGTCAGGGCGATCGCGACGATGACGGCGAGCCACCACGGCATGAGGAAAGCGCTGACGCCGTAAAAGGCGAGATAACCACCGACCATGAAAATGTCGCCATGCGCGAAGTTGATCAGGCGCAGGATGCCGTACACCATCGTGTAGCCAATCGCGATCAGCGCGTAGAGGCTGCCAAGCGAGAAGGCATTGACGAACTGCTGTAGAAAAGTCTGAAAATCCATGAAGTTCCTTCAGGAACAGCAGTTAGTCCTGCTCGCTCCAAAAATCCCAAGTACAACACTTTCCGGACCGGCCAAGTGCAGCGAGCGTCTGCTAAAACACGCGACGCGGTCTACTCGCCCGTCCATGACAACGGCCGCGCGTATGCAGGATCCCGAGGCAAGAAAAATCCGAATGGGTCAGTAGCAGACGCTACGGCACATTCGGATTTTTCAGTAACTGCTAAGTACGCTTTGCTGCGACTTCCGATCAGGGCTTGACGGTCGTCAGGAAGACGAATTTCCCGCCCTTGACCGTCTTGAACACGGCGTCCTTGTCGGCGTTGCGATCGGCGTTGATGGTGATCGTACCGGCTGAACCTTCGAAGTTCTTCGTTTGCGCCAGCGCATCGCGGATCTTCTGCGGCTCGGCCGAGTTGGCACGGGTGATGGCGTCCATGATCACGAGGTAGGCGTCGTAACCGAGTGCGGCAACAGCCGCCGGTTCCTTCTTGTACTCTTCACGGAACGACTTGAGGAATGCTTCGGACGTCTTGTTGATCGGTACGTCGTTGGCAAAGAAAGTCGAGAAGGTCGCGCCTTCGACTGCAGCACCGCCGATTTCGAGGAAGGCGTTGAAGTCCCAGGTGTCGCCGCCGAGGAACTGGGCGGTCATGCCGAGCGCACGCGCCTGCTTGATGATCAGCGCCGATTCGGTGTAGTTGCCCGGGGCAAAGATGACGTCGGGGTTGTGCTGCTTGATGTTGGTGAGCTGCGCCGAGAAGTCCTGGTCGCCGGTGTTGTAGTCCGACGTGGCAACGATCGAAGCGGGGTCGCCCGAGAGCTTGACGAATCCGTCGACGAAGAACTTGGCAAGGCCGACCGAGTAATCATTCGACACTTCACGGATGATCGCGACCTTCTTGGCTTTGAGCGTATTGAACGCATACGCGGCATTGACCGTTCCCTGGAAGGGGTCGAGGAAGCAGACGCGGAAATAATACTCGTTGCCCTTGGTGACGTTCGGGTTGGTCGCCGAAACAGCGACTGCCGGGATCTTCGCTTCGGCGAAGATCGGGCCACCAGCCATCGACAGCGAACTGCCCCACGAGCCGATCACGGCATTGACCTTTTCTTTTTGCGTGAGCACGGTCGCAGCGTTGGCGGCTTCGACCTTGTCCGACTTGTTATCGACGATGACGAGTTGAACGGTCTTGCCGAGCACTTTCGGGAACAGCTTGTTGGCCAGCTTGATGCCGTCCACTTCGTCGGCGCCGCCAGCGCCGTTGGCGCCGGTCAGCGGTTCGAAGACGCCGATCTTGATGATGTCAGGCTTAACCTCCGATTTGGAGCACGAGACGAGCGAAGCACCGACCGTTACGGCCGCAGCCAGCGTCAGAAGAGAGACAATCTTTTTCATGGAACCCCCTTGTTTTTGGACGTAGTGAAAGTTAATCGACGCATGCTACAGACCGACCCTGCCGCCGTCAAGAACAATGGCCGGCGGGTGTCACAAAGCCTGCGGACTAGAGCGCCTGCCGATCGCGGCTGCCTTATGCGGCGCGCGGGCGTTGGGGGGTGAGCTTGCCGATATGCAGCAGCATGTCGTCGACCATCTGCGCCAGACCGATTTGCGGCCGCCAGCCCCAGTCGGCGCGTGCCGACGCGTCGTCTATGCTCTTCGGCCAGCTATCGGCGATCGCCTGGCGGTGATCGGGCCGGTAGTCGATGCGAAAATCGGGGCGGCGCTGGCGAATCGCGTCGCCAAGTTCGCGCGGCGAAAAACTCAGGCTGCCAAGGTTATACGCCGAACGGATCGCGACCTCTGCGGCCGGCGCGTCCATCAATTCGATGGTCGCGCGGATGGCATCGGGCATGTAGATCATCGGCAAGGCGCTTTCCGGCCCGAGGTAGCAGGAGTACGTCTCGCCGCGGCAGGCGGCATGAAAAATAGCGATCGCGTAGTCGGTCGTGCCGCCGCCGGGCGCCGATTTATAGCTGATGATTCCCGGATAGCGGAGGCTGCGCACGTCGACGTCGTACTTTGAAAAGTAGTATTCACAAAGCCGCTCGCCGGCCTGCTTGCTGATGCCGTAAATCGTCGTCGGGTCCATGACCGTCAGTTGCGGCGTATCGACCGCCGGCGTATGCGGCCCGAAGGCGGCGATCGACGACGGCCAGAAGACGCGCAGCGGCTTGCCCGCCGCCTGCCGCTCACGCGCGATTTCGAGAATGTTGAGCAGGCCGCTCATGTTCAGCGTCCAGGCGCGCAGCGGGTCCTCCTCGCCGCTCACCGAAAGGAGCGCCGCGAGTTGGTACACCTGGCTGATGCGCTGCGCGTCGATCAGCCGCGCCAGACGCGCGGCGTCGAGCACGTCGAGGATTTCGTAATGCGCCGCGCCGGCCGAGCTACGCGCCGCGATGTCGGCGGCAATGACATTGTCGGTGCCGTATTTTTGCGCCAGCGCGCAGACGAGCTCGCTGCCGATTTGCCCGTTGGCGCCAATGACCAGAATGCGTTCCATTGTTCTTCTCCCTATTTGGCCAGGAGGCCGAGTTCGCGCCCGGCCTGGGCGAAGGCGGCAAGCGCCGTGTCGAGTTGTTCGCGGCTGTGCGCCGCCGAGAGTTGCACGCGCACACGCGCCTGTCCCATGGCGACGACCGGATAGAAAAAGGGCGTGACGAGAACGCCGAGTTCGTACAGGCGGCGCGCAAAACGCTGGGCTAGCGGTGCGTCAAAGAGCATCACCGGAACGATTGGATGCGTTCCCGGCTTGATGGTAAAGCCGAGTTCGCCGATCGCGGCGCGAAAATGCGCGGTGTTGGCGTGCAGCCGGTCGCGCAATTCGGAGGACGCCGACAGTCGTTTGATGACCTCAAGCGAGGTGCCGGCGATGGTCGGCGCCAGACTGTTCGAAAAAAGATAGGGACGCGACTTCTGGCGCAGCAGTTCGATGACCTCGCGCCGCGCCGCGGTAAAGCCACCCATCGCGCCGCCCAGTGCCTTGCCGAGTGTGCCGGTGATGATATCGATGCGTCCCATCACACCGTGATGCTCGTGCGTGCCGCGCCCGTTTTCCCCCATGAAACCGGAGGCATGGCATTCGTCGATCATGACGAGCGCACCGTAGCGATCGGCGAGCGCACAGATCTTGTCGAGCTGGGCGATCGTTCCGTCCATCGAGAAGACGCCGTCGCTGACGATAACCTTGTGTCGCGCGCCGGCCGCCGCCTGCAATTGCGCCTCGAGATCGGCCATGTCGTTGTGCGCGTAGCGATAACGCGCCGCTTTCGCCAGGCGGATGCCGTCGATGATCGAGGCGTGGTTGAGGGCGTCCGAAATGATCGCATCGGGCTCGTCGAAGAGCGGTTCGAAAAGGCCGCCGTTGGCGTCGAACGCTGCCGCATAGAGTATTGCATCGTCCATGCCGAGAAACTCGGCGATCGCCTTTTCGAGCGCCTTATGCACCGTTTGCGTGCCGCAGATGAAGCGCACCGAGGAGAGGCCGTAGCCGTACTGCTCGGTCGCCGTCACCGCCGCCTTGACCAACGCCTCGTCGCCGGACAGGCCGAGATAATTGTTGGCGCACAGATTGATCAGTTGGCGACCGTCGTCGCAGACGACGGTGCTCCCCTGGCGCGAGGCGAGCACCCTTTCCTGCTTGTAAAGACCCTGTGTGCGCAGCGCAGCGAGACTATCCTGTATGCCGGCGTAAAAAGTTTTCGTTGTCATGTTGTTCCTGGCTCTGGCGGTGGACGGTCGCGTCTGCTAGCATCACTGTTCGGTCGACCTTCATTTATCCGTTATATCGAACGTTAGTTCGATATAACGGATACTAACCAGCCGCATTGATCTTGGCAAGCCCACCAATGAAAACCGCCGTCACCCCGCAATCCCCCCCGGAAGTCGGCGCGACGCTGCAGAAGTTGCGCCTCGCCCGCACATTGACCCTCGATGATCTTTCCCGTGCCGCCGGCGTGTCGAAATCAATGCTTTCACAAATCGAGCGCGAAACTGCCAATCCGACGATTGCCGTCGCCTGGCGGCTGGCCAACGCACTCGGCGTCGGAATCGGGGAACTACTCGCGTCACAGACGCGGCAAGTCGAAGCCATCCGCGTTCTCGAAGCCCACGAGCAACCGACGCTGGCCGGCGACCACGCCGGCTACGTGTTGCGCATTCTCGGGCCGATGGAACTTGCCGGGAAGTTCGAGTGGTACGAACTGACACTGGCAGCCGGCGGCGCGCTCGCCTCGACGCCGCATGATCCGGGCGTCAGCGAGCATCTGACCGTGCTCCACGGCGCGCTGGAGGTCGACGTCGGCGGCGAAAAGAAAAAGCTCAGATCGGGCGCGACGGCGCGCTACCAGGCTGACTGCGCGCACAGCATCCGCAACCCCGGCAAGAACGAGGCGAGAGCCCTGCTCGTCGTCATCCATCGCTAGCCGTATCGATTTACGGCAGCGCGTCGCCTTCGAAAACGCCGAGCAGGCGATTCTTGCGTACGCTGCGCCAGGGAAAACAGCGGCCGTTCATGGCGATATAGACGCCCGGCTCGACCAGTTGCGCGGCCATGATGGCGCTGCCGAGGTTAAAAAGCGCGTCGCTGCCGGAAACCGAATAGGGGACCATGGCGCCGGTGAGAATAATGCGCTTGCCGGCCAGCGCCGGCTCCAGGGCTGAGAATGCGTTGCCGATGACGGCCGCCGTCTCGCTCATCGTGTCGGTGCCGTGCGTAATGACGATGTATTTTTCTTCGGCGGCGCGACAGGCGGCGAGCACGCGCTGGCGGTTCTCGTCCTGCATGTCGAGGCTGTCAACGAGCTGGTTGAGTTCGAGTTCGATGGCCACGCCGACGCGCACCTGCTCGATGATGTCGGGCAGATGCGTATCTTTGAAATCGAGCTGACCGCGGATGGCGTCGTAGCGCTTGTCGAAGGTGCCGCCGGTGATGATGATGCGCAGAGTCATGGGATGCGGCTCAGTACTTGGCATTGCCCGGCGTGCGCGGGAAGGGGATGACGTCACGCACGTTGGCGAGGCCGGTGATGTAGGAGATCGTGCGCTCGAAGCCGAGGCCGAAGCCGGCGTGCGGTACCGTGCCGTAGCGGCGCAGATCGCGATACCAGCCGTAATGCGCCGGGTCAAGACCAGTGGCGATCATCCGGCTGTCGAGGACGTCGAGGCGCTCTTCGCGCTGCGAGCCGCCGATGATCTCGCCGATGCCCGGTGCCAGCACGTCCATCGCCGCGACCGTCTTGCCGTCGTCGTTCAGGC
>JBBRXI010000043.1:0-11514 GCA_038248575.1 Burkholderiales bacterium
CCGTAGTCACCGAAGTACGCGTGAACTCCGCCGTCAATCTCGATGAAGTTGGGTGCGCACAAGCTTGTCGTAGCCGCCGAGCCAGCGCGACAGATCGGCAAGGCGCAGTCCGGCCGCAATACTGATCACCAGTTGCTCCTTGAGCAAATTGCGCAAGGACACGCAGGCTTCGCGCATATGCTGCGGCTTGACCGCGAGCAGCAGGACGTCGCAGTACAGCGCGGCGGCGTCGGGCTCGGCGTGGCAGTGCACGCCGTAGGTCTTTTCAAGCCGCGCCCGGCTTTCGGCGCCGGTTTCAATGACGGCGATCTCGTCGGCGCGAAAACCATTGTTCAGCAGGCCGCCGATCAGGGCGCTGGCCATATTGCCACCGCCCAGGAACGTGATTCTCATGATTGCCTTCTTTCACCAAAAATGGCCGTGCCGACACGCACCAGCGTCGACCCCTCGCTTATCGCCGCCTCGAGGTCGTGCGTCATGCCCATCGACAGCGTATCGAGCCGAAGCCCACTGTTCTGCAATTGCTCGTACGCCTCACGCACCTGCGCGAACGCCACTCTCTGCTCGGCGCACTCGGCGGACGCCGCGGGAATCGCCATCAGGCCGCGCAGCGCAAGGCGCGGCAGGGCCGCAACCTGCGCCGCGAGTTCGCCAAGCGCGGTAAGCGAGACGCCGCTTTTTGTCGCTTCGCCGCTAATATTGACTTCGAGGCAAACCTGCAATGGCGGCAGCCCATCGGGGCGCTGAGCGGACAAACGCTCGGCGATTTTCAGTCGGTCCAGCGAATGCACCCAGGCAAAGCTTTCTGCGATCGCACGCGTCTTGTTGCTTTGCAAGGGACCGATAAAATGCCATTCGAGTTGCAGCGGCGCAAGCTCGCCAAGCTTCTCAACGGCTTCCTGAACATAGTTTTCGCCGAATGCATTTTGCCCCGCCGCGACGGCTTCGCGGATGTACGCCGCCGGCCAGGTCTTGCTCACTGCCAGCAGCGAAACGTCTTCGGGCCGGCGTCCGTATTTTCGCGCTGCCGCGGCAATGCGTTCGCGTACGGCTTGCAGATTAGCGGAAATTGAAGTCATAATCAGTTGTTCTATGAGCGCAGCAAAGTATAGCACCGCGCCCGCCCCCCGCCCGAGGATGCACGCCGATGGATATCACCGAACTGCTGGCTTTCAGCGTCAAGAATAAAGCGTCCGATCTACACCTTTCCTCCGGCCTGCCGCCGATGATCCGTGTCCATGGGGACGTGCGCCGCATCAACCTGCCGTCGATGGATCACAAGGACGTTCATTCGATGGTTTATGACATCATGAATGACGGCCAGCGCAAGCACTACGAAGAGACGCTCGAGTGTGACTTTTCGTTCGAGATACCCAACCTTGCGCGCTTTCGCGTCAACGCCTTCGTCCAGAACCGGGGCGCCGGAGCCGTCTTCCGGACGATTCCCTCGAAGGTCCTTTCGCTCGAAGAACTCAACTGCCCGAAGATCTTCAAGGAAATCTCGGAATATCCACGTGGCATCGTTCTGGTGACCGGCCCGACGGGCTCGGGCAAGTCGACGACGCTCGCGGCGATGGTCAACCACGTGAACGAAAACGAGCACGCCCACATCCTGACCGTCGAGGATCCGATTGAATTTGTGCACCAATCGAAAAAGTGCCTGATCAACCAGCGTGAGGTCGGGCCGCACACGCTGTCGTTTGCCAACGCGCTGCGCTCGGCACTGCGCGAAGATCCAGATGTCATTCTGGTCGGCGAAATGCGCGACCTCGAAACGATTCGCCTGGCGCTGACCGCCGCCGAGACCGGCCACCTCGTCTTTGCCACGCTGCACACCTCTGGCGCGGCAAAAACGATAGACCGCATCGTCGACGTCTTTCCGGCAGCCGAGAAAGAGATGGTCCGCTCGATGCTGTCCGAATCGCTGCGCGCGGTCATTTCGCAAAGCCTGCTTAAGACCAAGGACGGGCTCGGGCGAACGGCGGCGCACGAAATCATGATCGGCACGCCGGCCATCCGCAACCTTATCCGGGAAAACAAGATCGCGCAGATGTATTCTGCCATTCAGACCGGCGCCCAGATCGGCATGCAGACGCTCGATCAGAACCTTATTGAACTCGTCCGTCGCAACATCGTGTCGGCGGCCGAAGCGCGCAGCAAGGCGGCCAACAAGGACTCTTTCCCGGGCGCTTAAAACCCATCGCTGGCGAGGAACATCATGGAACGCGATCAGGCTTTAAAATTTATGCAGGATCTTCTGCGTCTGATGTCGCAGAAAAACGGCTCGGACCTTTTCATCACCGCGAATTTCCCGCCGGCGATCAAGGTCGACGGCAAGGTCTTCCCGGTCTCCGGTCAGGTGCTCTCGGCGCAGCACACCGCCGATCTCGCACGGGCGATCATGAACGACCGGCAAGCCGCCGATTTTGAAGCAAGCAAGGAGTGCAATTTTGCCATCTCGCCATCGGGCATCGGGCGTTTCCGCGTGAACACGCTGCTCCAGCAAGGTCGTGTCGCCGTCGTCTGCCGCACGATCAACACGACCATTCCGACGCTTGATTCGCTCGAGTTGCCGACGGTGCTCAAGGATATCGCGATGACCAAGCGCGGCCTCGTCATATTCGTGGGCGGCACCGGCACCGGCAAGACAACCTCGCTCGCGGCGCTCGTCGACCATCGCAACCGGAACAGCCACGGCCACATCATCACCGTCGAAGACCCGATCGAATTCGTCCACGAGCACAAGAACTGCATCGTCACGCAACGCGAAATCGGCGTCGATACCGACTCCTGGGAAGCCGCGCTCAAGAACACTCTGCGTCAGGCGCCCGACGTCATCCTGATGGGGGAAATTCGCGACCGCGAGACGATGGACCATGCGATTGCTTTCGCCGAGACCGGCCACCTTTGCCTCGCGACCCTGCACGCCAATAGCACCAACCAGGCGATCGACCGCGTCATCAACTTTTTCCCCGAAGAACGGCGTCATCAGCTGCTCATGGATCTGTCGCTCAACCTGCGCGCGCTCATCTCCCAGCGTCTGCTCGCCAAGAAAGACTCTAAGGGCCGCGTCGCGGCGATCGAAATCCTGCTCAACTCACCGCTCATTGCCGATCTGATCTTCAAGGGCGAGGTGCACGAAATCAAGGAGGTCATGAAGAAGTCGCGCGAACTCGGTATGCAGACCTTCGACCAGTCGCTGTTCGACCTCTACGAAGACGGTCGCATTACCTACGAGGACGCCCTGCGCAACGCCGACTCGATCAACGACCTGCGCCTGCATATCAAGCTGCATAGCAAGGACGCCCGGGACCGAGACCTCAATTCAGGCATCGGCCACCTCGAAGTCGTTTAGCAGCAACCCGAGCGACGGAAACCGGGTGCCCGGCTGCTTTTGCGGCCGGCAAATGCCCCCTTGTGGGCGACCGCGCGGCGTTAAAAACAAACGAGCGTTTGTTTTTAACGCCTATTTTTTCGCATATCGCCTTTTGCGCCGGGGCGGAAATGGTTAAAATAGTTGGTTCCGAGGAGGTAGCTTTCTGTTCCGCCACGTCACTATATGGGCAGCGCTGTCTCCAGATTTTTCAAAGCGAACTGGCGCAGAGGCGATTGTCATGCGCTTGCACTTTCCATCCTTCCTTTGGACACGTCAACATGACAGCTAAGCAGGCCAAATATCCCGGCATCCCGAACGTCATTCACGGCAACGGCGCCGTGGCCCACGTTATGAATCACGTCTGCGGCGGCGTCATCGGCTATCCGATCACGCCATCGACCGAGATTGCCGAGATTTACGAAGCTTTCCGTTCCGAAGGCGGCGTCAACGTCTGGGGCAAGCACCCCTTCTTCTTCGAACCCGAAGGCGAGCACTCGGCGCAAAGCGGCGCGCTCGGCGCGACGCTGACCGGCGGCCAGTTCATTTCCAACGCCTCGTCGAGCCAAGGAATTCTTTACGCGCTCGAATCGCACTACGTGACCGTCGGTAAGAAAGTGGGCGGCTTCGTGCTGCAGGTCGCCGCGCGCGTCGTCTCGAAACATTCGCTTAACGTTATGGCCGGCCATGACGACGTCTATGCCCTGCTCTCGTCGGGCTACACCATTCTCTTCGGGTCGAACCCTCAGGAAGCCGCCGACCTTGCGGCGATCTCCTACCGCGCGTCGTCGCTGTCGCTGATACCGGTGGCCAACGCCATGGACGGATTCTCGACCAGCCACATGATGAGCGAGGCGTTTTTGCCCGAACCCGAGTTGCTCAAAGAGTACCTCGGCGACCCGTCCGGGCGTATTCAGGCACCGACTCTGGCACAGGAAATGCTGTTTGGTTCCAAGGGCCGTGTATTTCAGCTCAATCAATACCTGACGCGCCACGCCGCCGACGGCTTGGAAGCGCATTTCGCCGCACTCAAGACCTACCTCGAGACCAACGCCGCTCAAGTCGAAGCGGACAACGACGGTGCGCTGGTCAGCAAGACGCTCGCCTGGCTGCCCGAGGAACTGCACGGCCAGTGGAAACGCCAGTGGGTCAACGCCTTCGCCAAGGGCACGCGTCAGCTGGTGCCGGCGCAAGTCGACGTCAACAACCCGGGCCTCACCGGCGCCGTCCAGAACCAGCCCGATTTCCAGGCCGGCGCCGCCGACCATCGTACGCACTTCGTCAACGCCGTTCCGGCGCTCGTACGCCAGGCGATGGCCGAATATTCTGAACTGACCGGGCGCACGTACTCGCCGGTCCATACCTTCATGTGCGACGACGCCGATACCGTCATGGTCGGCTTGGGCTCAGTCACCGACGACGTCGAAGCCGTCGTCACCCACCTGCGCCGCCAAGGCCAGAAAGTCGGCCTGGTCTCGGTCAAGCTGCTGCAACCCTTCCCCGAAGCCGAGCTCGTCGCCGCCCTGAAGGGCAAGAAAGCCGTCACCGTTCTCGAGCGCTCGGACCAGACGGCGCTGACCAGCCTGGTCACCCAGGCGCTGTTCAAGGCGCGCGAAAACGCCGACCAGCTTCGCCATCCCGACATTCCGGCAATGCAAGTCGCGCCGCGCCTGACGACGGCGATCTTCGGCCTCGGCGGCCACGACCTGCAGCCGCGCCACCTGATCGCTGCGTTCAAGAACATGGAAGACGGCCAGGGCGCGCCGCTGATCTACCTCGGTTCGCAGTTCTTCTCGAAGAACCCGACGCCGCGCGTCGCCGAACTGCAAAAACGCCTCAAGCAGGCGTATCCCGAAACCGTCCTCATGGCGCTCGAGACCGGCGACAATCCGCGCCTCTTGCCGGACTCGGCGTTCCGCGTCCGCTTCCACTCGGTCGGCGGCTACGGCACGATCGCCTCGGGCAAGCTGCTCACCGACATCCTCGCCGGCGTTCTCGAAATGC
This sequence comes from Burkholderiales bacterium, assembly GCA_038248575.1. Taxonomy (GTDB): domain Bacteria; phylum Pseudomonadota; class Gammaproteobacteria; order Burkholderiales; family Rhodocyclaceae; genus Propionivibrio. The sequence continues at coordinate 5,378 of JBBRXI010000043.1, forward strand.
ACTCGAAATCGGCGCCAAAATACGGCTCCGAGAAGAGCGGCGCGCCGACCAACTACTACATCACGCTCTCGCCCGAGCCGATCAAGATCACCAACGCCGAACTCGAGGACGTCGAAGTCGTCATTTCGCCGGACCACAAGGCCTTCAGTCACACCAACCCGCTGCGCGGCCTGGTCGTCGGTGGCACCTTCATCCTGCAGTCGTCGCAGAGCCCCGAAGAAGTGTGGGAGGAGCTGCCGCCGCAAACGCGCAAGACGATTCGCGACAAGAAGATCAATTTCTTCATCATCGACGCCTTCGCCGTCGCCAAGAAGAACGCGCCGACGCCTGAACTGGCGACGCGGATGATGGGTATCGCCTTCATCGGCGCGGTCGCCGCGCACGTCAACCAGGTCTCGGCCGGCGCTGCTGCCGAGGCCATTCTCGAAAAGATCCGCAAGCAGATCGCCAAGAAATTCGGCGGCAAGGGGCAGGCTGTCGTCGACGGCAATATGGCGGTGATCCGCGACGGCGCCGAAGCGACCCAGCGGGTCGATTACGACGCTGCCGCCTTTGTCAAAATCGACGCCAAGCCGGCGCCGATCGCGCTGCACAACGTCTCGCTCTCGGCTTCGCTGTGCCAGTCGGCGGGATCGTCGGGCTGCGGCGGCCTGTTCGACCGCGAGTACTTCGACGACATGATCGCCAAGCCCTTCCGCGAGGGGACGATCGGCGAAGCGCCGGTCCTGCCCGGCAGCGGCTTTTTCATGCCGGCCGGAACCGCCGGTTCGAAGGACAAGGGAATATTCCGCCGCACCGTGCCGCTGTTCAACCCCGACCTGTGTACCGGCTGCATGGAATGCGCGCTGGTCTGCCCCGACGCGGCGATCCCGAACACCGTCAATGACATTCACGAGTTGCTGCTAACCGGCATTGCCCGCCTCGAAATCACCGAAGCGCAGCGCGAAGCAATGCGCGCCCACGTCTATGCCGTCGCCGACGCGGTGCGCGAAGCGTATCGCCAGAGCAAGGAGACGCGCGCCCTGCACGAGCTTGTCGCCGAGGCGGCGGGAAAGATCCAGACCAAGCAGGCGACCTTGCTCGGCAACTTCAGCAAGCTCGTATCAGCGCTCGCCGCCTACCCGGTGGCGCGGACGCGTCCCTTTTTCGACGCCATGGAAAAAGCGACTCCGGGCAGCGGTGGTCTTTTCGCCGCCACTATCGATCCGTGGAAATGCACCGGCTGTCTCGAGTGCATCGACGTCTGCGGCCCGAAAGCCCTCACCGCGCACGAGCAGGACAGCGTCACGCTGGCCATGCTGCAGGATCGCTTTGCATTCATGAGCAAGACAGCGAACACGCCGGCGCGCTTTGTTGACGGCGCCATCGAGGCCGGCGGCGAAATCAAGCGCCTGCTGCTCGACCGCTCGAACTACTACTCGACGACCGGCGGCCACGGTGGCTGCCGCGGCTGCGGCGAAGTCACCGCGATTCGTCTGGTCATGGCGACCAATCACGCGATCACCGAAAAGCGCCGGCAGGAACACCTCGCCGAGCTCGAAACACTGGTCGCCAGCCTCGCCGCCAAGCAGGCCACCCTGCCGGCGCAGGACGCGGCGCGCAGCGCGCGCCTCGGCGAACTCATCACGACGCTCGAAAAACGGCTCTACCTCTACGAAGGCGGGCCGACCGGCAACGGACCTTCAGGCACGGTGATCGCCAACTCGACGGGCTGCAGCAGCGTCTACGCCTCGACCTTCCCGTTCAACGCCTACAACGACCCGTGGGTCAATAGCCTGTTCCAGGACGCGCAACCGCTCGCCAAGGGCATCTTCGAGGGCATTTCGGCGCAAACCGTCGCCGACGTGCGCGCGCTGCGTTGCGCGCGGCTCGAACTGGCCGACGCCTTCGTTCCCGAGCAGCACGAATTCCGTATGCTCTCGTGGAGCCAGTTTTCCAAGAGCGAACTCTCGCTGTTGCCGACGGTTATGACCATCGGCGGCGACGGCGCGACCTACGACATCGGTTTTGGCGCGCTGTCGCGGATTCTCGCCAGCGATACGCCGCTCAAGGTCCTCGTGCTCAACACCGGTGCCTATTCGAACACCGGCGGCCAGGCATCGACGTCGAGCTTTATCGGTCAGGATTCAGACCTCGCGCGTTTTGGCGCAGCACACAGCGGCAAGCACGAAGCGCGCAAGGAACTGGGCCTCATCGCCTCGTTCCACTCGAACGTCTTTGTCTGTTCGACGAGCACCGCCTTGCAGAACCACTTCCTCAAGAACGCCATGGAGTTCCTGACTTACTCCGATTCGCCGGCCGTGCTCGACGTCTATACGCCGTGCCAGGGCGAACACGGAATCGCCGACAATATTTCGGCGCGCCAGTCGCGGCTCGCCGTCGAGAGCCGGATGAATCCGGTTTTCGTCCATGACCCGCGCCGCGGCAAGAACCTGCACGACTGGTTCTCGCTCGACGGCAACCCCGATCCGCAAAGCGTGTGGACGACGACGACGCTGGAATATCTCGACGACGACGGCAAGCTGCAATTGAAGTCGATGGCGCTCACCCCGGCGCACTTCGCGCTCGGCGAAATCCGCTTCAAGAAGCAATTCAAGAAGCTGCCGGTCGATGCCGCCGACCTCGTCGCCATCGAGGACTTCATCGACCTCTCGGAGGCGCAACGGGCCGGCAAGACGCCGTTCGTCTTCTCGACCGACAGCAAGAAGCGGCTGATCACGGTCGGCGTCTCGGCCTCGATCGTCGCCCTCGTCGAAGAGCGGCGCAAGTACTGGAACCTCTTGCAGTACCTCGACGGCCAGCACGTCTCGAAGATGAGTGCCGATTACAAGGTTGGCATCGCCGCCCTGCAGGCGCAGGTTCAGGACAGCGTCAAGCAGCGCGACAGCTCGCTCGATGGCTTCGCCCGTGCCATGTCAGAACTCGCTGCGTCGAGCAAGGCGCAGGTCGGTAACGGCACGGTGATCCCGATCATGGCCGTCGGCGGCGCGCCAGCGGCTCCGGCTGCGTGCGGCGCGGTGAGCGTGGCTGCGGTGAGCGAAGCGATCGTCACCTACGACGAAGCCGACCAGGTTAAATGCACCAACTGCAAGACCTGTTATCAGGACCTTTCGGAACTTTTCGAGAAGGCTCGAATCGTCGTTAATGGCGAATCTCGCGAAGTCGGACGCCTGATACCCGGCGCGCTCGATCGCGTCACTGTAACCCCCGAGCTGAAGAGCCGCATCAAGCGCGTTTCGGCCAACTGCGATGCGGAGATCATTCGATGAGTAACGAAGCGACGCCGTCCGGTGAGGACGACCTCACCCGTTATATGAACGCCAGCAGCGCGCTCGAATCGACGCGCTCGCAGGTCGAAGCGCTCGAGCAGTCGCAAGCCGTCGAAGCCTTTCACAACCAGATGGCGCTGCTCCAGCGCCGGCTGCTGAAGGAGCCGCAGGCGTTTCGCGACATGTTCATCAGTGACGGCGCCAACGCCATCGTTTGGGAGTTCAAGCAGCCTGAACTGTCGGCCGAGTTCGTGCGCACGTTCTGGGATCTGCTGCTGCGCGACGACGACACGAGCAAGGTTCTCATGCGTTTTGTCTGGAACGTTCCGCTCGGCCTCAAGCGCAAGTTCATTCGCGCGCTCGACGCGCACCTTTCGGATCGCTACCCGATGTTCAAGGGGCTGTCCGAAGACTGGCCGGCCGACAACTACATTCCGCCCTATATCCGCGACCCGCTCGAGCGCGCGCAGGATTTCGGCCTCGTCAACCAGGGCTACCTCGGTTACATGAATATCGGCTTCAGCGCGCGCGACGTTGAACTCATCGTCTGGCTCGAAGCGCTGCGCGACAAGCAGTGCGAGGAAAAACCGTGCGAAGTCGGCGTGCACGTCGCCGGCAAGTTCGAGCCCAAAGGCGGCTGCCCGGTCAAGATCCATATTCCGGAAATGCTCGAACTGCTCGGCACCGGCCGCTTCCGCGAAGCGATGGAACTCATTGAGAACTGTAATCCGCTGCCCAATGTCACCGGTCGCGTCTGCCCGCAGGAACTGCAGTGTCAGGGCGTCTGCGCGCACACCAAGCAGCCGATCGAGATCGGCCAGATCGAGTGGTATCTGCCGCAACGCGAAAAGCTCTTTAACGCCGAGGGCATCGCCGCGCGCTTTGCCGCGCATCTTGCCAAATTCCCCGATCCATGGGCGAAAGCCGACAAGCCGCCAGTCGCCGTCGTCGGCTCCGGTCCGGCGGGCCTGATCAACGCTTATCTGCTCGCCGCCGAAGGCTATCCGGTCACGATCTTCGAAGCCTTCCATGCCTTGGGTGGCGTGTTGCGCTACGGCATTCCGGAATTTCGTCTGCCCAACGAACTGATCGACGACGTCGTCGGCAAGATCAAACTCCTGGGCGGCAAGTTCGTCGCCAACTTCGTCGTCGGCAAGACGGCGACGATCCAGGACTTGAAAAACGCCGGTTTCTGGAAAGTCTTCGTCGGCACCGGAGCCGGCCTGCCGCGCTTCATGAACGTTCCCGGTGAGCACCTGATCAACGTCATGTCGGCCAACGAGTTTCTGACCCGCGTGAACCTCATGCAGGGCCTGTCCGACGACTACGAGACGCCGCTACCGGAGGTGCGCGGCAAGGAGGTCATCGTCATCGGCGCCGGCAACACAGCGATGGACTCGGCGCGTACGGCGCGCCGCCTCGGCGCCAACGTGACGATCGTCTATCGTCGCACGCGCGCCGAAATGCCGGTGCGCGTCGAAGAGTTGCACCACGCCATCGAGGAAGGCATCCAGATCAAGGTCCTGCGCTCGCCGCGCGAGTTTATCGGCGACGACAAGACGAACTTCGTGACGCATGCGATGCTCGACGTCATGGACCTCGGCGAACCCGACGCGTCGGGCCGGCGCAGCCCGGTGGCCACCGGCGAGACCGAGCCGATGAAAATCGACCTCGCGATCATGGCCCTCGGCAACACGCCGAACCCGATCATCCGCGACTCCGAACCGACACTGAAGACGACCCAATGGGGAACCATCGACGTCGGCCAGGGTTCGCAGCAGAAGACGTCGCTCGAGGGCGTCTACTCGGGCGGCGACGCGGCGCGCGGTGGCTCGACGGCGGTCCGCGCGGCCGGCGACGGCCAAGCGGCGGCGCGCGCGATCGTCGGCGACATGAATCTCTCGCCCGAGCAGGTGCGCAGCATGGTCGACAGCGCCGGCCACTACACCCACCTCGGCACGGCGCCGCAGACGATCGTCGAGAAGATCGAACTGGCTGACAACATCGTCGAGTTCATCGTCCATTCGCCGCTCGTCGCCAAGGCGGCGCGCGCCGGCCAGTTTGTTCGCGTACTCGCCTGGGCCAACGGCGAACTGATTCCGCTCACCCTCGCCGACTGGGACGTCAAGAAAGGCACGATCTGCCTCGTCGTCCAGGCGCTGGGTACTTCGAGTATCGCGATCAACAAGATGGCGGTCGGCGAAGCCTTCACCGGGATCGCCGGTCCGCTCGGCCTGCCGAGCGAGCTACACCGCTACGCGGGCGAGCAGACGGTGGTGTTCACCGCCGGCGGCGTCGGCCTGCCGCCGGTCTATCCGATCATGCGCGAACATCTCAAGCTCGGTAACCACGTGACGCTGATCTCCGGCTTTCGCAACGCCGACCTCTTGTTCTGGACCGGTGAGAACGAGCGCATCGGCAAACTCAAGACCGAGTTCGGCGACCAGCTCGAGGTGATCTACACGAGCAACGACGGCAGTTTCGGCGTCAAGGGTTTTGTCACCGGGCCGCTCGAGGAGATGCTCAAGGTCAACCAGAAAGGCGAGGGCCGCAAGATCGCCGAAGTCGTCACCATCGGCCCGCCGCTGATGATGCGTGCGGTCAGCGACCTGACCAAGCCCTACGGCGTCAAGACCGTCGCCAGTCTCAACTCGATCATGGTCGACGCGACCGGCATGTGCGGCGCCTGCATGGTGCCGGTGACGATCGACGGCAAAATGGTGCGCAAGCACGCTTGCGTCGACGGACCCGAACTCGACAGCCACATCATCGACTGGGACAAGTTCCTGCCACGCTTTAACCAGTTCAAGCCGCAGGAGCAGGCGAGCAAGGTCAAGCACGGCTTCGTCTGACGCAACCCTGAAAAAC
>JBBRXI010000044.1:0-11436 GCA_038248575.1 Burkholderiales bacterium
ACCATGGCGATGCCGGTGTCCTGGCAGATCGGGCGGTGGCCGTCGGCCGACATCCGCGAGTTGGTGTGGATCTGGGCGATCGCGTCTTTCGCCGCCGGCGACTCCTCGCGTTCGTAGGCTTCACCGAGCGCCTTGATGAAGTCGAGGGGATGGTAGTAACTGATGTACTGAAAGGCGTCGGCGACGCTCTGGATCAGGTCTTCCTGGCGAATGGCGGTCATGTGCGGACTTTCTCTCGAGAGTTGAAGGGGAATGGAAGGGGAAGGGGAAGGGCTCGCTGTGGATGGTATAGACGGACGCTGCGCTGCGCGGCAAACAACGATTTTAGCACCAAGCCGGTGTCTGCTTCACGGATTGGCGCATACGCCGGGTGTCGTGTCGCCGGCCTGCCCGCACGGTGTCAGAGCGCCGGGAACGGGATGCGGAGTGCCCTCGTCGTCGATCTGCGCGGCGAGCGTTTGCCAGGCGACGAGGCCTTGGCGATCGAGCCTCAGGCGGAGCAACCAGCCGCGTTTCTCGGCCGGCGTATCGAAGCCGTCGAAAACGAAATTGCCGAGGCTGTAGACGATCAGTTTGCCGCGGTAGTACTCGACGCCCTGTGTCTGATGCGCGTGGCCGCCGACGACGACATCGGCGCCGGCGTCGATCATCGTCCGCGCCAGTTGCCGCTGGCGAGCACTGGCCTGGTTTTCGTTTTCCCAACCCCAGTGCATGAAGGGGATCACCACGTCGGCGCCGGCCGCGCGCGCGGCGCGAATATCGCTGACCACGTGGCTGTCTTCGCTCCAGGCGATTCCCGGTTGCTGCGCACCGGCCTCGAAGGCGCGTGGCTTGAATTCGTTGTAGGAGAGAACGGCGACGCGCAGCCCATGGCGTTCGATCCACAGCGGTGCGTGCGCGCTGGCCAGATCGCGCCCGCCGCCAAAGGCAGCAATTCCCGCGCCTTCGAGATGGCTGAGCGTTTCGACGAAAGCCGCCTTGCCGTAGTCGCCCGAATGGTTGTTGGCGACCGCCAACGCATCAAAGCGCCCCTGGAGCTTGGCGACGACGCGCGGATGGGCGCGAAACGAAAAAATCTTGTCGGCCATCGGCTCGCCGACCGTTGCCACCGGGCACTCGAGGTTGCCGATCGTGTAGTCGGACTCACGCAGCAGGTCGGCGAACGGCGCCAGCGGATCGCGCCCGGCGGCGATCGCCCGACCCGGACCATCGTCGAGCATGATGTCGCCGACGAAGGAAAGGCGCAGCGGTTCGGCCCGGCCGTCAAGCGTAAAGAAGGCGAGGGCAGCGCAAAAGACAAGCAACGGGCGCTTCATGGCGCCGCCTTGCCAGCGACCGGTGCCAGCAGGCACCAGTACTGCAGTTCGCTGCCGCGCATCGGTTCATATACCGTCTGCAAGCCGCTGAAACCGTGCGGCGCGTCGTTTCGCGAGGGCGGTGGATAGGCGAAGGTCGCCTGATGGATCAGCACTGAATCGTCGTTGCGCTCGGCGTAGGTATAGACCTTGATCGACGCGATGTCGGCTGGTTGCTCCTGGAAAACGACGCGCAAGCGGAAATACGAGCCGACCGCAATGCCCGTAACGGCGTAGGGCGACGCCACCGGCTGCGCGACGAGGGCTTTGCTTTCGCCGCCATAGTCGTAATGACAGACGACCTGCTCGCCGGCGAGCGAGGCGCCGGCCAGCGTTAACGCCACGACCAGGGTGGGACCAAACGGCCGCGAAAATATCTGACTGAAAAGACGCACGCCACGCTCCGCAGGCTGTGAACTGAACCGGCAGTATCGCGCAGCTGCGCCGAGCCGGCAAACCGGGCTGCCTTGACAACCCCGGCTACCGTCCGCACAGGACGCAGTCGACCTCGTCGCAGGTCGTCTTCAAGTTGTCCGGGCAAATTGGCGATGCCGCCAGATTGCACCGGCGACAGTTCCTCGCCGCGCTGCGATCACGCTAACCGGTCCGACGAGACACGCGCACCGCAAACGCGATGACGCGCGCGTTGTGCCGTGGCTGGACCGCAACAGGCATTTTGCCAACCGTGAGCGGCGTTGCGCCGGTTGTCAAGGGCGCCAGTTGCTGTAGTTCCTGATCCATCTGGAGAAAGCTCTCCCACATCAAGGCCTGGATTTTGATGAGGGCGCCGAGCGGCGAGCGCGACCGGAGCCGAATGCCGTCGACGCGAAACTGGATCTGGCGAAGACGTTGCTGAATCCGATCCGGCGCGCGTTCGATCAAACGCTCGACGAGCGTGGCGCAGAGCGCCTCGAATGCCGGTGGATCCGCCTCGGCGAGTCGCGCGAGAACTTGATGGCTGGGAACTTCCATTGGGCATTGAGTCGTCATTTACGCTCTCCTTGCGGTTGTCCGTCGATCTCTTGGCTGGGACCGCCGTTTCGGGAAAATGTTTGCTTGCCGCACACGCTTGTGATCATGTCTTTCACGCGCGCCGAGCAATCCGAGCAATCGCCGGGCCCGCAAAGCGGTCGATCAGGCCATCCGCCCCTGCTCCGCCTGGCCCGGCGGCCAACGAAAGCCGGCAAAAACGGCGCGCCGCGGCTGGACGGCGCATTGCCGGGTACTATCTGTCTTTGTCCAATCTTGAGAAGCGAACTGCATGCAACGAGAAGTCACAGAACGCCTGAAAAACGCGGTCATCGCCGCTGTCCAGCTCGCGAACGTCAGCGACCTGGAGTTCGACGCCTCGCTCGCCGAACTGCGCGAGCTCGCCAAAACGCTCGGCTTCAAGGTCGTCGAAACTTTCGTCCAGAAGCGCTCGGGTTTCGACCCGGCGGCCTATCTCGGCGCCGGGAAACGCCAGGAAATACGCTGTTTCATCGGCGCTGAAGGCGACCAGGAAGCCGGCGACGAAGCTGATAACACGCGGCTGGCGTCTTCGCCGTCGGGCGAGGCCGTCGAAGTCGTTTTCGTCGACCACGAGATCTCGCCGACGCAGGCGCGCAACCTCGAAAAGGAAGTCGGTTGCGAGGTCATGGACCGGACGATGGTCATTCTCGAGATCTTCCACCGCAATGCGCGCTCGCGCGCCGCGCGCGCGCAGGTCGAGATCGCGCGCCTCGGTTATATGGCGCCGCGCCTGCGCGAAGCAGCCAAGCTGGCCGGGCCGCAAGGGCGCCAGCGCAGCGGCAGCGGCGGCCGCGGCGCCGGCGAGTCGCTCGGCGAGATCGACAAGCGCAAGATTCGCGACCGCATCGCCGAACTGCAGCAGGAAATCACCGCGATGGACGTCGACCGCAAGACCCAGCGTGCCCGTCGGCAGGCCAGCCAGGAGTTGGCCAGCGTCGCGCTCGTCGGGTACACCAACGCCGGCAAATCGACGCTGATGCGTGCGCTGACCGGCAGCGAGGTGCTCGTCGCCAACAAGCTGTTCGCAACGCTCGACACGACGGTGCGCGCGCTCCATCCCGAAAGTGTGCCGCGCGTGCTGGTCAGTGACACGGTCGGTTTCATCAAGAACCTGCCGCACGGCCTCGTCGCCTCGTTCAAGTCAACGCTCGAAGAGGCGCTCGACGCGTCGCTCTTGGTGCACGTCATCGACGCCAGCGATCCGGGATTCGAACGCCAGCTCGAGGTCACCGACGCTGTGCTTGGCGAGATCGGCGCGCAGGACGTGCCGCGCCTCCGCGTCTTCAACAAGATCGACCATGTCGGCAACGACGCGGCGTAGGCCGAGCGCGCCGCGACGCTGCACGCGCGTTATCCCGATTGCCTCGTCATGAGCGCGCGGCGCAGCGACGACGTGGCGAGGCTGCGCGAGACGATCCTCGCCGTGTTCCGGCGCGAACTCGTCGAGGCCGAACTCTTTCTGCCGTGGTCGGCGCAGCAGCTGCGCGGCGACATCTACGCGCGCTGCGAGGTGCTCGAGGAACGCGCCGACGGCGACGGCGCTTTCTTTCGCGTGCGCGGCGACAGCGGCGCCTTGCGCGAGCTGCGCGAGCGCTTGATCCAGGCGCAAGCGGTGTAAAAGGCTGCCAACGTGCTCCCGGTACCGGCTATCATGGCGCATGAAGGGCAAACCCATCTGAAAAGTGGGGACGCAAAGCCACCGGCCTAAGGATCACACTACGGCAGCGGGGTTGCCAGGCGCGCAAGCGCTGGTCAGCGCTTTGCGTAGCCCTCGAACGGAAACGGTCGCGGGCTTTTTTGTCGACTTTGGCGACGCCAGGCCGATCGATGGATTAGTTAACAGCGCAAGGGATAACTCAATGTTGATCAGCAAGAAAATCTGGCTCCTGGTCGGGGTCGCGATGGTGACCTGCGCGGTGGTGTCCAGCGTCGGCCTGTACGGGCTCAAGCGCGTCAATGCCAACGTCGTCGAGATCGCCGACAACTCGGTTCCCGCCTTGCTGCGCGTGAGCGCCATGCGCAGCGACTATCTCGCGTCGATCCCGCTGCTCTACGACCGGGTGGCGACAAAAGACGCCGAGAAAGCCGCCGGGCTCGAAAAACAGATGACGCAGACCTTGCAGAATCTGCTCGCACAACTGAAGGACTACGCCGAGCGGGTGAGCGCCGACGCCGAGAAGGATGCGCTGCAGGAAGCGCGGCTTAGCCTCGGCGCATTTGTGACGCGCGTCCGTTCGCTCAATGAACTCGCGGCCGTCGACAATGAATTGGCGCTGACGATGATCCAGAGCGATATCGGGCCGCTGCACCAGCGCCTGTCGGCCGCGCTCGACGCGCTCGTCAATCTCAACACCGCCGGCGTCACGGCGGTCGCTGCTTCGGCCGAAACGGCTTTTGCGCGGACGCTGACGATCGCGCTTTCGGCGGCCATCGTTGGTCTTGCGGTGATTGGCGTGCTGGGCTTCCTGCTCGGACGCTCGATTACCCGGCCGCTCGAGGCGATGCAGCGGGCGATCACCCGGACGGCCGACGAACTCGACTTTACCGATAGCTGCAAGGTCACGGCGAGCGACGAAATCGGTCGAACGCTGAACGCCTACAACGGCTTGCTTAACAAGTTGCGCTCGAGTTTTGGCGAGATCCAGGCGGCCGCCGGGCGCATGGCAAGCATCACCGCCGACGTCAGCACGACGTCGAACGAGATCGCCAAAAACTCGCACGCGCAGAGCGACGCATCGTCGGGCATGGCGGTGGCAATCGAAGAGTTGACGGTCAGCATCTCGATGGTCGCGACGCAGGCGCACGAGGCGACGCTCAACACCCAGGCCTCGCGCGACAAGGCCGATCACGGCGCCGGGGTGATCCTGACTACGGTCGCCGGCATCCAGACGATCTCGGACTCGGTGCGCCAGGCGTCAGCGCGCATCGACGCGCTGCGCAACGACAGCGAGAGCATCTCGTCGGTCGCCAACATCATCAAGGAGATCGCCGACCAGACCAATCTGCTGGCGCTCAACGCGGCGATCGAAGCGGCACGCGCCGGCGAACAAGGCCGAGGTTTTGCGGTCGTTGCCGACGAAGTGCGCAAGCTTGCCGAACGCACGTCCAAATCGACGCAGGAAATTTCGACGCTGCTCGGCCAGATGAAGGGCAGCGCCAAGCAGGCCGTTGACAGCATGGCCTCGGCGGTGCACGAAGTTGATGCCGGTGTTGAGAACGCCCGCCTGGCCGGCGAGTCGATCCAGAGCATCAGGGCCGGCTCGGGGTCGGTGGTCAGCGCGGTCGCGGAGATTTCCGAGGCGGTTCGCGAACAGACGGCGGCGAGCACGTCGATATCGCAGCGCATCGAACAGATTGCGCAGATGACCGAGCGCAATACGGCAGCCGCCGAAAACACCGCCGAAGCGGTACAGCGCATGAGCCAGATGAGCCACGCCATCGCGACCGCACTCGCCGTCTACAAAGTCTAGCGACGACGCCGGTCGCGGCGCTTCACCCGTGCGGGCGCAACGCGTGCATCAGCGCCGGGATTTCGTCGGCGCCCTCGGCATCGGCAAAGGCCAGCCGCGCAGAAGCGCTTCGTCGAGACGCTCGAATTCGGCCAGGTCGCGTTGTGCGTTCATCGCTTTCCTGGTCATGATTTCGGCGCCACGGGCACGTCGGGCGCGACGGTGACTGTCGCTCCGGCTTGTTCGAGCGGCGCGACAAAGTTCACCAGGCGCAGCGCGAGTTTGCCGTTCTTGCCGGCACCCGGATCGAACTCGTACGAGGTGATCGAGCAGTTGGGCACGTCCTTCATCCGGTCGATATCGAGAATCTGCTGCTCGTCAAGGCGCTCGAGCAGGTAACGGAAACAATTGACGATCACCTGGTGGGCGATGATCAGCACGCGTTCGCCGCGGTACTCGCGGGCGATCGTATCGACGACGCTGCGCAGGCGCAGGATGACGTCGCACCAGGACTCGCCGCCCGGCGGCCGGAAATAGAACTTGCCGACGTGCTTTCTTTGCTCGGCAAGAGCGGGGTATTTGGCGGCAATGCCGAAGGCGGTCAGCCGGTCGAGAATGCCAAACTCCTTCTCGCGCAAGCGCTCGTCGGCAAGGACGAGCCGCGCGTCGGCGGCAACGCCGCCCGCATCGATGACTATTTGCGCCGTCAGGCGAGCCCGCACATACGGCGATGAGAGAACGACGGTCGGCCGTTGCGCCTGCGGCGTGCCGGCGAACCAGCGCCCGAGCGCGCCCGCCTGCGCCTCGCCGAGCGCCGACAGCGGCGTGTCGACGTCGCGCGTCTCAATGTCGATGCGATGCAGTCTGGCCGCTTCGGCGGCGTCGCGGGCGACGTTGCCGGCGCTCTGCCCGTGGCGAATGAGCCAGATCGTGTCCGGCCACTTCTGCGCGTTATCTTTCTCCGATTTTTTCATCGCTTTGCGCGCTCACTGTTGCAACGGGTCGCCGAGGCGACCGACGAGGCGCAGGCCGCCGGCGGCATCCGGACGCAGGACTAGCGCTTCGCCCATGCGCAGGAACTCGCCGGTGAGCGCCGTCGCGTTGACTTGATGGGTAATCCAGACAGTGACCCCGGAAGCGGCGAGGCGTCCGGCGGCAGAGCGCAGCGCGGCTGTTTGCTCAGCGGACCGGCGGCCATCATGGAACAGCGAGTCGAGCGCCGCCAGATGCCGCGCCGGCTGCGCCGGAAAAGCGAGCGCCGCGGTGTCCACGCAGCGGCACCAGGCGCTACTGTATACGGCGACCGGTCGCACGCCGCGCGCAGCGAGCAGCGCGCCAAAGCGTTGCGCCTGTGCGCGACCTTCGGGCGATAAATTGCGCTGCGTCGTGCAGTCGCCGAGTTGAAAGCCCGGCGGATCGCCGATTCCGGCGTCGGTCGCCGCGTGGCGCATGACGATCAGCACGCCGCCTTGATGCAGCGCGTCCCACGGCTCGGCCGCCATGGCCGGCAGGCACAACGCCAGCAGGAACCACAATATGAGCCAGAATTTCATCAAATTCTCTGCCATATTGCGAGCCACGCACGTCGACACTCGCCAGCCGTTTCCCATCACCCCTTGCATCACGCATTCCCCTCAGAGTACGTAAAGACGGCGCGGCGGGTCATTCAGTTCCATGTGATCAACATACGCGCTGGCAAGGGCACGCGCGCGGCGACGCAGCCGCCGTGCTGTCGTCGCCGCTTTGATTCCCGGATCCAGTGCTGTCGGTAGTCTTCACCAACTAGCGACGCGAAGACAGCGCCGGCGCGAGCAATCACGTGTCGAGAAAGGATACGAAATCGGAGAGCGGCGCGCGCTCGGTATGCAGTTGGTTGACCGTCGCGCTGGCGTCGGGATAGCCGAGCGCGACGCCACAGACAATTTTCTCGCTGGCAGGCAAGGACAGCGTGTCGGCGACGATGTCGGCATGGCCGACCCAGCAGGCCTGCAGGCAGGTGCCGAGTCCTTCGGCTTCGGCGGCGAGCGCCAGAGACTGGATGAAGTGGCCGTAGTCGAGCAGGCTGCCGCGTTCGAGGTCCTCGTCAATGGTCAGCATCAGGCCGACCGGTGCGTCGAAAAAGGCGAAGTTGCGGTTGTGCTGGGCGCGCATCCGCTCGCCGTCGGCGCGCCCGATACCGAGCAGTCCGTAGAGATCCCAGCCGATCTTGCGCCGGCGAGCGAGGTAAGGTTCGCGCCAGCTTGCCGGGTAATAGGGGTAGGCCCAGTTCTCGACGCCGGGATGGGCGCTGCGAAACGACAGCACCGCGTCGACCAGCCGCTGGCGCGCCGCGCCGGTCAGCACGCGAACGCGCCACGGCTGCATATTGGTTCCGCTCGGCGCGCGTGCGGCCGCCGTCAGCATGCGCTCGATAACGTTGCGTGGCACCGCGTCGGGCAGGAAGGCACGGGTCGATTTGCGTTGATACAGCGCGCTGTAGACGTCAAGTCGTGGCGTTTCACGGGCGGTCGATTCGGTCATATCATTTCGCTTCGGGTAATGTCCGGCGCGGCTGCGCCTATCGTCGAAGTGAGGACAAACGACGACGCGGCAGCCATGGCAAGCGGGCGAAAACTGAGCACCCTGCTGTTGCTGGCGCGCTCGTCGCGAGAAAGTGTCGGCATAGGATTGCCCTCTCGATGGCGTGGTGCAAGGGCTGTGCGTGCGATCTACAACGGCGGGCTGGATTATCGCTCAGCGCGTCGTCGAGAGGAAGCGAAATGCGGCCGCGCACGCGCTGTGACTGCCGCATCGCCGGTGCGGGCTGGTCAGCTGCGCGGCGATCAGCACCGATGGCGCGGATTCTTATGTCATAGACCGCCATGGCACCCGCCGGTTGCTATGGGCACGGAGTTTGGGCATGATTGTTCGTCCGCGGGTGTTGTTCCCTTGCCCGTCACGCGTTTATCGGTATCGGGAGGCGAAAGTCAATGCTCAGGATTGAGAAGTTCGTTGCCGGCAAGCATAAAACGACGATCCGTGTTCCCTATTTCGTTTTTCGCTTGGCCAGCGCGGTGCTGCCGTGTGCGGCGCACCGCTCGCTCGCCGCGCGCGGAATCGACCTGCGCGAAATCAAACGGGCCATCGACAACAAGACGCCCTATTGGGTTGCCCTTGCTGTGTGCGAGCGCGGCGTCAATACACGGATTCTGATTTCATCGCATTAAAGCGGCTGAATCTCGCGAACGAAAAGCGGCTGCGCGCGGTCATGACGTGTGCTGCAACAATCGGCCGGTGCAAACCGTCGATTGGCAGTCTGCGGCACTGACGATGTAAGCGGTGCAAGGCAGGCCGCATCTGCTTTCACTTTCCAAGCCCCCGCACAGGAGATCGCGCGTGTCCGATAACCAGCCGCTACCACGGTTTGAGCCGCCTGTTGATTTCGTCCGCCAGGCAACGATTAGCGGTCTGGACGCCTACCGCGCGCTGTGCGCCGAAGCAGCCAGTGATTACACCGGGTACTGGGCGCGGCTGGCGCGTGAGCATGTGCTCTGGAAGCAGCCGTTTACGGAGATCCTCGACGAGTCGAAGGCGCCGTTCTTCCGCTGGTTTGCCGACGGTCGGCTTAACGTCTCGTATAACTGCCTCGAGCGCAACGTCGAAGCCGGAATCGGCGACAAAGTGGCGATCGTCTCGGAAACAGACGACGGGCAGAAGCGACAGGTGAGCTACCGGCAATTGCTCGCCCGAGTTTGTCAATTGGCCAACGGCCTGCGCGCCCAGGGCATCGGCAAGGGTGATCGCGTCATCATCTACATGGCGATGGGCATCGAGGGCGTCGTCGCGATGCAGGCTTGCGCGCGCATCGGCGCGATTCACTCGGTGGTCTTCGCCGGATTTTCGGCGCAGTCGGTGCGCGACCGGATATGTGACGCCGGCGCCGCAGCGGTGATAACCACCGACGAACAGCGTCGCGGCGGCAAGACGCTGCCGCTCAAAGCCGCCGTTGACGACGCCATTGCGCTCGGCGGTTGCGAGTCGGTCAGGCGCGTCATCGTGTTCAAGCGCACTGGCGGCGCGTGCGCCATGGCCGCTGGCCGTGACCGGTGGTGGGACGACGTTGTCGCCGGCCAAGCAGAAGTCTGCACGCCCGAATGGGTCGACGCCGAACACCCGCTTTTTCTGCTCTACACCTCGGGCTCGACGGGCAAACCGAAGGGCGTCCAGCATTCCTGCGCTGGCTATCTGCTACACGCCGTGCTGACCATGAAATGGACTTTCGACATCAAGCCGCAGGACGTTTTCTGGTGTACCGCCGATATCGGCTGGGTGACCGGCCACACCTACGTCGCCTATGGTCCGCTGGCCTGCGGCGCGACGCAGATGATTTTCGAAGGCGTGCCGACCTGGCCCGACGCCGGGCGTTTCTGGAAAATAATCGCCGACCATCGGGTGACGATTTTTTACACCGCGCCGACCGCCATCCGCTCGCTGATCAAGGCTGCCGATACGACACCTGCAGTCGCCCCCGAGCATTACGATCTCTCCTCGCTGCGCCTGCTCGGGACGGTCGGCGAGCCGATCAACCCGGCTGCCTGGATGTGGTACTACAACACGATCGGCGGCGCTCGCTGCCCGGTCGTCGACACCTTCTGGCAGACCGAGACCGGCGGCCACATGATCACGCCGCTGCCCGGCGTGACGACCATGGTGCCCGGCTCGTGCACCTTGCCTTTCCCGGGAATTCAGGCCGCCGTCGTCGACGAGACCGGCCGCGAAGTGGAGTGGGGAAAAGGTGGGCTGCTGGTCTTCACCCGGCCGTGGCCGTCGATGATACGGACCATATGGAACGATGCCGAGCGTTACCGGCGTTCGTATTTTCCCGCCGACTTCCAGGGCAAGCTGTACCTCGCTGGCGACGGCGCGATCCGCGATGCGAAAACAGGCTACTTCACGATCACCGGCCGTGTCGACGACGTGCTTAACGTCGCCGGTCACCGGATGGGAACGATGGAGATCGAATCGGCACTCGTCGCACACCCGCGCGTCGCCGAGGCGGCCGTCGTCGGGCGTCCCGACGACCTGACCGGCGAAGCGATCTGCGCCTTCGTCGTGCTCAAGGGCGCGCGACCGGTCGGTGAGGCCGCGGAGAAAATGACATTAGAATTACAAGAGCACGTCGCCAGGCAGATCGGCGCAATCGCCAAGCCGAAAGACATTCGCTTCGGCGAGAACCTGCCGAAGACACGATCCGGCAAGATCATGCGTCGCCTGCTGCGCTCGCTGGCCAAGGGCGAAGAACTCGCGCAGGACGTCTCGACGCTCGAGAACCCGGCAATACTCGAACAACTGCGCGGCAACTAAGCGGTGGCAGTTTGCCGCGGCAGCCGGCGCGCTGCGCCGGTCAGCTCGAGGCGCTGCTCGGTGCGCCGGGTACGTCAATTCGACGGCATGCCTGGTGAATGGCGACACCCGATTACCAGCCGAGGCGTTTGGTGATCGTTTACGCTTCTGCTAGAATCCGCGGTCTTCCGGAGAGATGGATGAGTGGTTTAAGTCGCACGCCTGGAAAGCGTGTGTGGGATAACATCCCACCGCGGGTTCGAATCCCGCTCTCTCCGCCAGATTTGAAATGGCCATCA
>JBBRXI010000045.1:0-11362 GCA_038248575.1 Burkholderiales bacterium
GAATCGCTGAACGGCGCGACGCCGGCGCAAGGCGTTCCCGGCGCGCTCAGCAACCAGCCGCCGGTACCGGCGACGGCGCCGCTGACGCAGCCGCCGCCGCTGACGCAGCCGCTGACACCGCTGGCGGCCAATGCCGCGAGCGGTGCCGTGGCTCAGCAAAACAGCGGACGCAAGGATTCGACAATCAATTACGAAGTCGACAAGACGATCCGCCACACCAAACAATCGGTCGGGACGATCAAGCGCCTCTCGGCCGCCGTCGTCGTCAATCACCGCAAGGACGCCAAGGGCGTCGTCAAGCCCCTGCCCGAAAGCGAGCTCAAACTGATCGGCGACCTAGTCAAGGAAGCGATGGGCTTTAACAAGGAGCGCGGCGACACGGTCTCGGTGGCCAATGCGCCGTTCTCCACGCCGGAGCGCAACGATGTGACGCTCCCGCTGTGGAAGGATCCGGAGATCGTCGCCCTGCTCAAGGAGCTGTTCAAGTACGCGGCGATCGCCGGCATCATCGCCTATCTTTTGCTCAAGGTCGTCCGACCGCTGATGAAGACGCTGCTCGAGGCACCACCGCGCAGCGTCAAGCCAATCGGCAGCACGATCAACATCATCAGCGAGGACGACGAGCAGGAGCGCGGCCCATCAGCTGCCGACTCGCTCGAACGCAAGCTCGGGCACGCGCGCGAAGTGGCGCACAAAGATCCGAAGGTCGTGGCTAATATCATCAAAGACTGGACTGGTGCCAATGCCGGCTGATGACGGCGTCGAGAAAAGCGCGATCCTGCTCATTGCGCTCGGGGAAGACTTCGCCTCGGAAGTGCTCAAACATCTCGCTCCCAAAGAAGTGCAGAAACTTGGCCACGCCATTGCCGCGCTCAAATCGGTGCCGCGGGCGAAGGTCGAGGACGTTCTCGCCGATTTCGAGAAGACGGCGCGCGAATCGGCCGCCGTGCATATCGACACCGACGCCTACGTGCGCTCGGTGCTGACCAAGGCGCTCGGCGACGACAAGGCGGCCAACCTCATTTCGCGCATTCTCCAGGACGGCGACACCAACGGCATCGAGGGCCTCAAGTGGATGGACGCGCCGACCGTCGCCGACCTGATCCGTAACGAGCATCCGCAAATCATCGCGACGATCCTCGTGCATCTCGAGAACGACCACGCCAGCGACATCCTCAACCACTTCAGCGAACGCGTGCGCAACGACGTCGTCCTGCGCATCGCGACGCTCGAGGGCATACAGCCCGAGGCGTTGAAGGAACTCAACGATGTCATGCTGCGCCTGCTTTCGGGTTCGGCCAACATCAAGAAGTCGGCGATGGGCGGCGTCCGTTCGGTCGCCGAGATTCTCAACTTCATGGGCACGGCCAACGAAACGACGGTGATCGATTCGATCCGCGAATACGACCCGGACCTCGCGCAGAAGATTCTCGAGCAGATGTTCGTCTTTGAAAACCTGCTCGACCTCGACGACCGCGCCGTGCAACTGCTACTACGCGAGATCCAGTCCGATTCGCTGATCCTCGCAATGAAGGGCGCTTCCGAGATGTTGCGCGAGAAGATTTTCAAGAACATGTCGCAGCGCGCTGCGGAAATGCTGCGCGAAGACCTCGAATCGCGCGGCCCGGTACGCCTGTCGGAAGTCGAGAACGAGCAAAAGGAAATCCTCAAGATCGTCCGCCGCTTGTCCGACGAAGGCCAGATCGTGCTCGGCGGCGCGGCTGGCGAGGAAATGATTTGAGTGCCGATCTGGGCGCCGCGTCACGATGACCGGCTTCGTCCCCAAGGAAAAGCTCACCGCCTACCAGCGCTGGGAAGTCGCCGCGTTCGACGAAGCCGAAGCAGCGGCACACGTCGCGCAACCGGCGTCCAGGGCAGCGACCGACGCCCAGTCTGAGGAGTCTGGCGAAGCGCTGGTCCTGCCCACCGCCGCCGCCGTCGAGCGCATGTACGCCGACGCGCACAAGGAAGGGTACGCCGCCGGCCGCGCCGAGGGGGCGGCCGAAACACGCGCCCATGCGGAGCGTATTGCCGCGGTGATGAACGGCGTGCACCAGTCTCTGCGCGAGCTCGATCAGCACGTCGCCGAGCAATTACTCGCCACCGCGGTCGAAATCGCCAACCAGATCCTGCGCCAAAGCCTGCGCGTCAAGCCCGAGCTCTTGCTGCCGGTCATCCGCGACGCGGTCGCGACGCTTAACGCCCACCTCGGCCATCCGGCGATCTTCGTTCATCCGGACGACGCCGCGCTGATTCGCACACACCTTGGCGAGCAGCTCGCCCACAATAGCTGGCGACTCGTCGAAGACACCGCGCTGACGCCCGGCGGTTGCCGTGTCGAACTCGGCGCCAGCGAGGTCGATGCGACGCTGGAGACGCGCTGGCGGCGGGTGCTCGAAGCGATCGGAATCAGCCACGAATGGCTGGTCGATAAGCCCTAAAGGCAGGTCACGATGAGCGAAGCGGTAAAAAACGAGCGCCTGGCCGGTTGGTCCCGCTTTCTTGACAACTGCCGCGAGGCGGCCAGCCAGGCAAGCCCGCTCTTGCAACGCGGTCAGCTGACGCGCATCAACGGCCTCGTCATGGAGGCTTCAGGACTTAAGCTGCCGCTCGGCAGTTCGTGCCGCATTCTGCCCCCCGGCGCCGCGCCGATCGAGGCCGAAGTCGTCGGCTTCAACGGCGAGCGGCTCTTTCTCATGCCATCCGAAGACGTCTTCGGCGTTTCGCCGGGCGCCAAGGTTGTTGCCACCGAGACGCCGACCTTGCCGCCCAAGGCTGGCCAGCCACCGCCGGCGCGCCGCCGCGCAGTCGATCGGGCGAAAACGCTTCCGGTCGGCGACGCGCTGCTCGGTCGCGTCCTTGATGGCGCCGGCCGTCCCCTCGACCGGCACGGACCGCTCGTCACCGACAGTCAGCGCCCGCTGCAAAGCCGGCCGATCAACCCGATGTCGCGCGCGCCGATCGAGCAGCCGCTCGACGTTGGCGTGCGCGCCATCAACGCGCTGCTCTGCGTCGGTCGCGGTCAGCGCATGGGGCTTTTTGCCGGCTCGGGCGTCGGCAAAAGCGTTTTGCTCGGCATGATGGCGCGCTACACGTCGGCTGAAGTGATTGTCGTCGGCCTGATCGGCGAGCGCGGCCGCGAGGTCAAGGAATTCATCGAACAGATTCTTGGCGAAGAAGGCTTACGACGAGCGGTCGTCGTCGCCGCACCCGCCGACGTCAGCCCGCTGATGCGCCTGCAGGGCGCCGCGTACGCGACGTCGATTGCCGAGTACTTCCGCGACCAGGGGCGGCACGTCCTGCTCATCATGGACTCGCTGACGCGCTATGCGATGGCGCAGCGCGAGATTGCCCTGGCCATCGGTGAGCCGCCGGTGACGCGCGGCTACCCGCCGTCGGTCTTTGCCCGCCTGCCGCAACTCGTCGAACGCGCCGGCAACGGCGCCGACGGCGGCGGTTCGATCACCGCCTTTTACACCGTGCTCACCGAAGGCGACGACCCGCAGGACCCGATAGCCGACTCGGCGCGCGCCATCCTCGACGGCCACATCGTGCTCTCCCGCTTGCTCGCCGACGCCGGGCACTATCCGGCGATCGACATCGAGCAATCGATTTCGCGCGCCATGGTCAACCTCATCACGCCCGAACATCTCGAGCAGATTCGCCGTTTCAAGCAACTGTATTCGCGCTTTGCCCGCTCGCGCGATCTGATCAGCGTCGGCGCCTATGCCGCCGGGTCGGACCCGCTGCTCGATCAGGCGATTGCCCTTTATCCGAACCTCGAGAGTTTCCTGCAACAAGCCTTGAGCGAGCGGGCCGATTTCGCGAGCAGCGTCGAGCGTCTCTTTACCCTGTTCGGCGCGGCACCGGCCACCATCAGCTAAACCGATCATCGTCATGGCCAAGCCATTCTCGCTGCAGCCCGTTCTCGACTTGATGCAGGTGCGCACCGACGACGCCACGCGGCAGTTGGCGCGCCTGATCGCCAACGAGCGCGACGCGCGCAACAAGCTCGCGTTGCTCCAGCAATACCGTGATGAGTATGCGACGCGTTTTCGCGCTGCCGCGCAAATCGGTTTGTCGCCACGCGAATGGCACAATTACCAGGAATTTCTGATCCGGCTCGATGAAGCGGTCGACGCCCAGCGGCGGACGGTCGACGCACAAGTGGCGCGAACCGCTACAGGGCAGGCGCAGTGGCAGCAACAAAAAAAGAAACTCAAGGCCTTCGACACGCTCGCCGACCGCCACATGGCCGGTCAACATGCCTTAGAGTCGCGCAACGAACAGAAAGCGCAGGACGAATTCGCCGGGCGCCGGACGAGCGACGAGGAATAGGCGGCAAGCGCCTGCCGTTGTCACGCCAGACGCAGACGGTGGTCCCGGCGCGGAGGTGGCATGGACCTTGCTCAATGCACCGCGTCCGTCGCTTCCAGGAATAAGCTCATGTCCATTACCATCGTCTCTCAACTGCCCAAGGCGCCGCCTGCGGTGGCGCCCGAAACCGCCAGCCCGACGGCCGACCCTGGCGATCACGCGGGCGTAAGTCCGGATTTCGCGAGCCTGCTGTTTGCGCAGTTGGCGCCGATCGTTCCCGCCAGTCTGCCGAGCGCCAAGACACCGGCCGCGCTGGCCGACGACGATTCGGCGCCGGCCGATACGGTCGCACTGTTCGCTGTGCTCGGCATCGTCACGCCGGAGCCGGCGCGCGCGCCGGGCGAAGCGTCAGGACCGGCGGAAATGCGCGGGTTGCCGGCCAGCGCTGCGCCGCCTGGCGCAGCGCTGGCGGCGGATGCCGAGGCGCGCAGCGAGCGATCGGTCGGCGCAGCGCCGAGCGGCGCAGCGGCCATCGTCGACGACAAAGCGGCAAAACTTGCCGGCCCAACGCGCGCGCCCGATCTGCTGCCGGCCAAAAGTGAACTACCCGAAACGCCTGCGAGTGCGCCCGCCGTACAGGCGACTCATCGCAGTCACCCGCTCGCCGAGCAGGCGGCCGTCGTCGACAATCGGGCCACGCTGGCGCTCGCCACGCCGGTGCGCAGTCAGAACTGGACGACCGATTTCGGACAGAAAATCGTCTGGCTGGCGACGAACGACAAGCAACTCGCGCAATTAACCCTAAACCCGCCGCAAATGGGACCGATAGAGATATCAGTGAACGTCGATAAAGGTCACGCCACGGCGTCGTTCGTTTCGGCCAACGCCGAGGTCCGCGATGCAATCGAGACGGCGCTACCGAGGCTGCGCGAAATGTTCGCGAGTGCCGGCATTGAACTCGGCCAGACGAACGTCAGTGCCGAATCGTTCCAGCAACAGGCACAGAGCGGCGAAGGCAACCGCGGCACATCGCGCTGGTCGGCCGATGACGCTATACTGGTGACCGATTCGGCTACTTCGTCGAGCCGCGATTTAGGCGGGCGGCGAGGAAACGGAATGGTCGATATTTTTGCTTAAGTAGCCGCGCCGAGAGCGTCGGCCGCGATTCGGCCAGCGCACGCGCGCTGCGTTGACGATAAAAAAAGGGGGGGACTTCGCAGATGGCCAAGGATGCCAAGCCTGAGGCAGACGCAGAACAAGCGCCGCCGCCGAAGAGAAGCAAGAAGCTGGTGATCATTGTCGTCGCTGCACTCGTTGTCGTCCTCGCCATCGCCGGCGCCGCCGCCTATATGGTCGTCAGAAACCAGCGCGCCCAGGACGGCGAGGACGGTGACGCGGCGATCGAAAGCGCGCAGCTCGAGAAAAAGAAAAACGATAAGACCGGCAAGGCAGCGGCGCCCGTCTATGTCCCACTTGAGGCGTTCACGGTCAACCTTGTTCCCGAAAACGGCGACCAGTTCCTGCAACTCGTCATGGCCATTGAAGTCGCCGACGGACAGGTCGGCGACCGCATCAAGACCTACACGCCCAAGCTGCGCAACAACGTGGTGCTGCTGCTCTCAAGCAAGAAGGCGAGCGATCTGATTACCCGTGAAGGCAAGGAAACCCTGGCCAACGAGATTCGCGATCTGATCAACGACGTTCTCGCTGCAGGCACCAAGGGCCCGGACCTTCCGGTCAGGGAAGTGCTGTTCACCTCGTTCATCATTCAATAAACCGGCATGGCCACCGACTTTCTTTCCCAGGACGAGGTTGACGCGCTACTCAAGGGCGTTACCGGGGAAACCGACGAGCCCGAGGCCGCCGACGAAGAACAGGGTGGCGTGCGTGCGTATAACCTCGGCACGCAGGAACGCATCGTCCGCGGCCGCATGCCGACGCTCGAACTGATCAACGAACGTTTTGCCCGCTACCTGCGCATCGGCCTGTTCAACTACATGCACCGCACAACCGAGATATCGGTCGGGCCGATCCGCGTTCAGAAATACAGCGAGTTCATCCGCAATCTCGTCGTGCCGACCAATCTCAACCTCGTCGCCGCCAAGCCGCTGCGCGGCACCTCGCTATTCGTTTTCGATCCCAACCTCGTTTTTCTCGTCGTCGATAACATGTTCGGTGGCGACGGCCGCTTTCATACGCGCGTCGAGGGCCGCGACTTCACACCGACCGAACAGCGCATCATTCAAGGTCTGCTGGGCGTCGTCTTCCACGAATACGCGCGCTCCTGGAAGCCGGTGTACAACATTTCTTTTGACTTCATTCGCTCGGAGATGAATTCGCAGTTCGCCAACATCGCGACGCCGTCCGAGATCGTCATCTCGACGACCTTCTCGCTCGAATTCGGCGGATCGGCGGCCGAAATGCATATCTGTTTCCCCTACTCGATGATCGAACCGATCCGCGACCTGCTCTACAGCACGATGCAAAGCGACCAGCTGTCGACCGACCGGCGCTGGATCGTCATGCTGCGCAAACAACTCAAGGACGCCGAAGTCGAAATCGCCGCGCACCTTGCCGAGACGACGGTGACGCTGCGACAGATCCTCAAGATGAAGACCGGCGACATCATCCCGCTCAGCATTCCAGCGAAAATCGTTGCCAAGGTCGACGACGTCCCACTGATGGAATGCCGCTACGGTCAGCAGGGCGGCCAGTACGCGCTCAAGATCGAGCGCTTCATAACCAACGACAGCGAAGAGAACGCTCAAGGGGAACGCAATGGCTGAGCCAACAGATAGCGGCGCAGGCGACATGGACGACGACTGGGCAGCGGCGATGGCCGAGCAAGCGACCGCCGAAGCGGTGCCGACAGTACAGCCGGCGCAGATCTTTCCAGCCTTCGGCGAGACCGGCGGCAAGGCATCGATGATGAACGAGCTCGACATGATCCTCGACATCCCGGTGCAGATCGCCGTCGAGCTCGGACGCACCAAGATCACGATCAAGAATTTGCTGCAACTGGCACACGGGTCGGTCGTTGAACTCGACGCGATGGCCGGCGAACCGATGAGCGTTTTCGTCAACGGAACGCTGATCGCGCAGGGCGAGGTCGTCGTGGTCAACGACAAGTTCGGCATTCGCCTGACCGACATCATCACGCCGTCCGAGCGCATGCGCAAAATCGGCCGCTGAACGGCGCTTGCGCGCGCCGCCGAGGTTCCCCGTAGCGCGCGCATGCTTTAAGATAGCGGCCACAACATCACCGGCCGACCCAATTGACCCGAGGTTCCCGACTCACTCGTCGATGCACTCGTCGACTCACTTGTCGATGCACGCCTTGCTGCACGCGTCGATTCACGCCTCTGTGCACCCGCGCGACTTTGGGCTTGCTGCTCGCGCTCGCTGGCGCGCCAAGCTTCGCCCAGGCACCGGCACTCGAAGCGCCCGGCGCGTCGACGGCGGCCATAGTGCAAATGGTGCTCGGCCTGGCGCTGATCATCGCCATCCTCTTTCTCGGCGCCTATCTGCTGCGCAAACTCAACGGTGGCCGCAGCTTTGGCAGTTCGGGACCGCTGCGCGTCGTCGGTGGCCTGATGATCGGCGCGCGCGAGCGCATCGTCCTGCTTGAAGTCGGCGAGAGCTGGATCGTCGTCGGTATCGTGCCCGGCCAGATCAAAACGCTGCATACGCTGCCCAAGGGCGAACTGCCGGTCGCCACGGGCGGCGAAAAACCCTTCGCCCACTGGCTCAAACAAATGTCCGAGCGCAAGTGATGAAGCGCACGTCGATGTCCAGCCTGGCGTTCGTCGCGCTGCTCGTTCTGCCGCTCGCCGCCTTCGCCCAGGCCGGCGGAATGCCGGCGCTGACGAGTACGCCGGGGGCGGGCGGCGGCCAAACCTACACGCTGTCGATCCAGACGCTGGTCACGCTGACCGCGCTCACCTTCATCCCGGCCGCGCTTCTGATGATGACCAGCTTCACGCGCATCATCATCGTGCTGTCGCTATTGCGCCACGCCCTCGGCACGCAGACTTCGCCGCCCAACCAGGTGCTCGTCGGGCTCTCGCTATTCCTCACTTTTTTCATCATGTCGCCGGTTCTTGAACGTATCTACGTCGACGCTTACCAGCCGCTTTCCGAGAACCGGATCAGCTTCGTGCAGGCGCTCGAGCGCGGCGCGCAACCGCTGCGCGGCTTCATGCTCAAGCAGACACGCGAGGCCGATATCGGCCTTTTCGCGCGGCTCGCCAAGCTGCCACGCCTCGAGTCGCCCGATGACATCCCGATGCGCGTGCTGCTGCCCGCGTTTGTCACCAGCGAACTTAAGTCCGCCTTCCAGATCGGCTTCATCATTTTCATCCCCTTTCTGATTATCGACATGGTCGTCGCCAGTGTCCTCATGTCGATGGGCATGATGATGATGTCACCGGTGATGGTGTCGATACCGTTCAAGCTGATGCTCTTCGTCCTCGTCGACGGCTGGCACCTCCTGCTCGGTTCGCTGGTCATGAGTTTCTCGACATGACGCCCGAAATGGTCATGGGAATCGGCCGCCAGGCGATCGAGATGACCCTGCTGATGGCCGGTCCGCTGCTCATCGCGGCGCTGGTCATTGGCCTCATCGTCAGCATTTTTCAGGCGGCGACGCAGATCAACGAGCAAACGCTGTCGTTCATTCCCAAGCTGGTCGGGATGTTTATCATGCTGCTGCTCGCCGGGCCGTGGATGCTGCAGATGATGGTCGACTACATCCGCCGGCTGTTCGAGAGCATCCCGCAGATCATCGGTTAGCGCCATGATCAGCCTGACTTCGAGCGAGATCAACGCCTGGATTGTCGCCTTTTTCTTCCCGCTGGCCCGTATCCTGGCGGTGCTCGCCAGCGCCCCGCCGTTCAACAACGCTGCGTTGAACATGCAGGTCCGCCTGCTCGTCGGCATTGCCATCGCCATTGCCATCACGCCGGTGTTGCCGCCAATGCCGAGCGTCGAACCGGCGTCGGGACTGGGACTACTGATCATTGCCGAACAGATGATCATCGGTTTCGCCATGGGCTTTTCGATGCGCCTCATTTTTTCGGCGGTCGACCTCGCCGGGACGATGGTCAGCACGCAGATGGGGCTCGGCTTTGCCACCGCCTACGATCCGCAAAACACCTCGCAGACGCCGGTCGTTTCGGAATTTTTCGGCATGCTGGCCTTGCTCATGTTCATGGCGATCAACGGCCACCTGATGGTCCTGGCAACGCTGACGCAGAGCTTCACGGCGCTGCCCATCGGCGGCGGCGCGCTCGGCAGCGCGAGCTGGTTGAACGTCGCCAACGCCGGCGCGGTCATTTTTTCTTCGGGACTCTTGCTGGCGCTGCCGATCGTCGTCACGCTACTCATCACCAACGTTGCCCTTGGTGTCCTCGGCCGAGTGGCGCCGCAGCTCAACCTGATGGCGATCGGTTTTCCGATCACGCTGGTGCTCGGCCTGCTCGCGATTTTCGCCAGCATGTCGTATATCGCCGCGCCCCTGCAGCAGATGTTCGAGTACGGCCTACGTGCCATGCTCGGCTACTTCGTCGTGCGCTGAGCGGTCCGACCGCGTGATTAGCGTATCAAAGCAAGCGGCGCCCCGACGAGCTGGATGGTCCCCTCGGAAACCCGGTGCGTCAGCGGAGTGCTCGACTCGATGCCTTCCGAATAGTCGAGAATGCGGTAGGCGGCGTAGCCCTTTTCGCGCTGCAGCTGCAGCGCGCGCCGCCTGACGACCTGCATCGCTTCACCGTCGCCGCCGGTACGAAAACTCTTGGCGCGCAGCGAAAGGTAATAGGTGTGCTCGTTGAGCGCCTTTTCCTCGATCGTCCAGTTTGGCGCGAGCGGATCGTAGATCAGGTACAGCGCGCCGCCGGCCAGCCCGGCCAGCGCCAGCTGCTCGATGGTATAAGCGACGTTCGGCGAAATGACGAGCTTCGTGTTCGGCAACAGCGCACCGCTACTCGGTAGCGACTTCATCCCGGTCGACCCGCAGGCGGCGACTGACAGGGCCAACAGGCCGGCGAGAACGATGCGCATGTCGCGGCTCACAGATAGTCAAACAGACTTAAGCCGCTGATCTGGGCGAAGGACTTCTGCGCTGCTTCAAGATACGTCTGTTGCATGGTGAAATCGGAAATCGCCTTGACGTAATCGAGACCCTCGAGCTTGGACAAGGAATCCTGGTACTGGATATCGAGGTCGCTCGAAGCGCTGCTCAGCGAGTCAACTTCGTTCATGCGCGTGCCGACCGACGCCTGGACGCGGCTGACGTTGGCAAAGGCCTGGTCGAAACTGCTGAGCTGCGCGCCCAGGCGGTTGGAATACTCGCTCGCCGAAAAGCTCGCCGAGGCGATCGGCGTGCGCAAGGCGGCGATCACGTTTTGCATCGTCTGAAACAGGCTCTGATTGGCGCTCGGCGCAACCGTGAGTGTGTCGCCGCTGGCCGGAGCTCCGCTGACAACGACTTGCGAACCGAAGTCAACGCCACCCGCGGTGACCAGCGGAATCGCCTGACCCGGCGTGAACGGGAGCAGCGGTGACGTAAGACCGCCGACCGGGTCATAGACGCCGTAGCTCATCACCCCGCCAACCGCGGCGAAGCGAATCTCGAGCGGCGTTCCGGCCGCCGCGTTGTTGACGGCGAGCGCGTATTTCTGCGGGTCGAGCAGCGATCCGGCGTCCACCAGCGCGCTTCCCCGATTGGACGCCACCTGCACCGTAAACTGATCGCCCGCCGCCGGACCCGTCGCCCCAGAGGGTGTCGAAACCCCTGGTGTCGCCGTTGTTGCCGACGCCGGAGACGCCGACGTTGGCCCAGGCGTGGAGGCCGCCGGTGCCCGGCATGACGGTGGTGCCGACCACCTGGCCGACGCTCGGCCCGAGGGCGCGCGCCAGGGCGGGCCGCTTGGCGGCGTACGTGGCGTGCTCGCCGATCGGCACGACGGTGTTGAGGCCGTCGTTGCCGCCGTTGAGGAAGATCATCACGAGCTGGTTCGCCGGCTCGGCGCCCTCGGCGACCGCGGCC
>JBBRXI010000046.1:0-11269 GCA_038248575.1 Burkholderiales bacterium
CTACGAAAACAACGGACATCCAGGGATGATCGATTAATCGCTGAAGCATTGCTGGTCTTGCCGGGAGACAGCAGGCGATGGCGAACTCATGGGCTTGACTTGCGCAAGCGGCTTGCATCCGCCAGTCCTCATCGACCCGGCTGCATCGCTACCCCTCACCGCTAATACCGCCATTCGTCGCAATACGGGGAGGCGTAGGGCGGCGTCATAAGGCACGCCGTCACACCCGCGCGAATGATCAGTGCGTCGACACGCTGCAACACTTTTGTCATCGCCAGTCCAGAGGGGAAATGAATCGCCATTAAGGCAGAGTGCGACGCGAAAAGGTAACGCAGTTTTGTAAGCGCCTGTCTCAAGTTGTACGCCAAAGCGGCTTCCAGCGCCTGCTTGACATAGTTTTCCCTGGCTTCGTTGCGGGCCCGCGCGTCAGCGATGCGGCCGCCGACCATGACCAGCGCAGCGACCGCGTTGAAGTCCCCGGGCGGGCTCGCAAAGACAGAGCGCCCGGTACGCGCCGGCGATCGACGACGCGCCGGGCGATCGGTCCGCCCGGGCGCTAAGGCGAGCGCTACGCGTTCAGCAGCGGAAGCGGCTGACCAGCAGCGTCAGTTCGCCGGATATTTTCTCGAGATCGGCCGCCGTCTCGGCGGTCGATTGCATGGCCGCCGACGTCTGGTCGACCATCGTCGCAATCTCCTCGACCTTCTGCGCAATGCTCGTGCTGGCGTTGCTCTGCTCGTGCGTTGCCTCCGCCACATCGCGAACGCTGGTCAGGGTCGATTGCGCGCCCGCCTCGAGTTGGCGCAGCGAATCGGCGGCGCCTTCGGCTGCCTTCATGCCGGCCTCGACCTGCGGCAGCGCAGCGTCCATGACGCCGACGGCGTGCACGGTATCGGACTGGATGCCGGCAATCATCTTTTCGATCTCGACGGTTGCCACCGAGGTGCGCTCGGCGAGCTTACGCACTTCATCGGCGACGACGGCAAAACCGCGGCCCTGTTCGCCGGCGCGTGCCGCTTCGATGGCCGCGTTGAGCGCCAGCAGATTGGTCTGTCCGGCGATGTCCTTGATGACGCCGGCGATCGACGAAATCTCGTTGGCGTGGTCGGCAAGGACGCGTATCTGTCCCGAAGCGTCGGTGACGCGCGTGGCAATTTGCTTGATTTCCTGCGCCGCCATCTCGACGCGCGCCGAACCGTCCTTGGCCAACTGGACCGAGTTAAGCGAACTGGTCTGCGTATCCTTCGCGCTATCCGATATGTGCGAGATGCTGACCGTCATCTCCTCTACCGCAGCGGCCATCGTTGACGTCGCATCGGACTGCTGCTGGGATGCGATCGCCACCTCGCGCGAAGCGGTGCTGATCTGCTCGGCACCTTGCCTGAGCCGCCGCGACGTGTCGCTGATTTCACTCACCATGACGCGGATCGCGCCGACCATGTCGCCGAGCGAGGCGAGCATGCTGCCTTTCCTCGCCGGCGGCATGTCGCCAGTCAGATCGCCGGCCGCTACCCGCGCCATGAAGCCGATCGCCTCCGACGGTTCGCCGCCCACCTGGTGCAGGACGCCGCGCGCAATTGCCACGCCGAGCCCGGCAATCAGCGCAATGAGGACGGCCGCACCGAGCAGGTCGGCGAAAAGCCGCTTCTGGAATTCGGCGTCGATGTCGTCGATATAGACGCCGGTGCCGATGACCCAGGACCACGGTTCGAATAGCTTGACGTAGCCAAGCTTGGGAACCGTATTCTTTTCGCCTGGGCGCGCCGTCAAGGTGGTCAGGAAGGCGCCACCGGGATTGGCCTTGACCGTCGCCAGAATATCTTTCCAGGTGTAGTTGCCTTGCGCGTCCTTGATCTTCTCGAGCATATTCTGCCCGATGCGCTCCTTGACGACGTGATAGACACCGACGCCCTCGGTGGTGAAGGAATAGACGTATTCCGACTTGCCGTCCTTGCCGCCGTAGCGAACCATGCCGATCGCCTCGGCAGCAGCCTTCTGCGCCTCATCGCGGGTCAGCGTTCCAGCCATTTCCTTTGCCTGGTAGGCGGTCAGCGTGGCGTGCGTTGCCTCGAGCATCGACTGGATGACGGCGCGGCGCCCAGCGAGCAGATCGCGTTTCATCTCGAAAGCGGTATAAGCGATCACGCTGGTGATCCCGAGCAGCGCAGCAATAACCAGCAGGCCGATTTTTGCTTTAAGAGTCATACGGTCGATCATGGCGCACCTCGGTCATTTTTGTCGGCAGGGAAAAATCGGCGACATCATATTACATTTATCTTGCGGCGACTCAACTATACGCGAAGCCAGCGCGTCTGGCGCTGACAGTCTTGGCAGTCGCTCGCTGCCGCTTCGATGCCGTCGGGACTGCCTGGCAGGGGGCCTGCCGCCGACGCCCGAACACGTCGCCGACAAGCTATTCGCCGTATCGATCAGGCACAATGGCGGCGAACCGGGTAGCGCGCCTGTGCGCACTTTGCGCCCGCCCGCTGTGCTGTCGACACGCGCCATTCGGGCGCGTACCGTGCGGCGAGGAGAATACTGTGCCCGAACACCGCGAGAAACTGATCGCCACCGCCTGCCGCACGCTGAGCTGCGGCCTCAACAAGGGCGTCGCCGGCAACGTCAGCGTACGTGCCGAGGAGAGCGGCGAAACCGGTTTTCTGATCACCCCGACGGGCATTCCCTACGCCTCGCTTGTCCGCGAAGACATCGTCTTCATGCGCGCCGACGGTTCAGCGCGCGGCGTACGCAAGCCGTCGTCGGAATGGCGCTTTCACCGTGACGTTTACGCCGCCCGTCCCGCGGCCGGCGCGATCGTGCACGCGCATTCGCCGTTTGCCACGAGTCTGGCTTGCCTGCGCCGCGACATCCCGGCCTTCCACTACATGATCGCGCGCTTTGGCGGCGATACGCTGCGCTGCGCCCAGTACGCGACCTTCGGTACGCAGGCGCTGTCGGCGGCGGTGCTCACGGCGATGGAAGGACGGACGGCCTGCCTGCTCGCCAACCACGGCATGCTCGTTTACGGCACTACGCTCGATCAGGCCTTCGATCTTGCCGTCGAACTCGAAAGCCTGTGCGAACAGTATTGGCGCGTCTGCCTGATCGGCGATCCGGTGCTGCTCGAAGCCGACGAGATGCGCACCGTGCTCGACAAATTCGCCGATTACGGGCAACCCGGCTGACCCATTTTTAAAGCGGGGTCAGCGCTGGCGCACGCCGCGCGACATCAGCCGACGCGTATCCTGTCGCCGTAGCCAGTCATCTCGAGGTAACCGTGGCCGATCTCGCGTCCGTCTTCGAAGACCGTGACGGCGCCTTCCCAATAGACGTTGCCGGTACTCGCCCGGCTGTCGAGTTCCTGGTCGTCAAAGAGCGGCTGCACGCGCAGCGTCCGCGTCGCTATGCTGATCGTCCACTCGACCGGATAGCTAATTCCGGTGCGCGGCGAGCGCCACTCGCGTCCGGGCGCAAAGGCCACGTCGTCGGGCGCCAGCGTGCGCACGCCGCCTTGTGCGTCGCGCCAGGTCGCCGCCGACCAGATCGCGCTGTGGTTGGCGCGACGCAGGCGAAAAGCCATCAACGCGCCGCCGTCTTCGAGGTTGATACCGACCCAGTCCCAGCCCTGCGCCTCGGCCGGCAAGAGTTCGCTCGACCATTCGTGGTCGAGCCAGGCCAGTCCGCTCACTTCTTGCATACGGCCGGCGAGTGTCACGCTGCCACTGACCGCGAGTTGCGGACGGCTGTAGTAATAGCTCGCGTTGCGCGGGTCGGCGGCCTTGCGGCTGAATCCGCCAATGCCGTTGAGGAGCGGCGGGCCGCCGGGAACCAGTGTCAGCGCGTAGGCGAAATCCTCGCCGCGCACGGCGACCCGATAGCGGTCGAGTGCGCCATCGTAGGCGAAACGCCAGTCGCCGAGCCATATCGCGCCCGGGCCGCTGGAGTAGCCGGCCAAGCCGAGGGCGGCGCGCGCGAGACGCTGGTCGTGGCGCAGGCGGCCAAGGCGCAGGTCGGCAATTGCCGCGTGCGCGATGATCAGCTGGCGCGGCGCAAAGGCGCTCGGGTTGTCCTCGCCGATGCCGGTGCGCACGCGGAAAAAGGTGCTCTGAAAACCCACGCGCGTACCGTCCGGCAGATTCAGGGAGCCGGTGGCGTACCACCACTCGCTGCGAAAATCGGGATGCGCGCCGTGATCTTCGGGAAAGGTCAGTTTCACGCCGGGGCGCACGCCGGCAAACTCGGGCGCTGATGCTGCGCCGGTGGCGACGCCGGGCAGCGCGGCGAGCAGGGCGAGAAAGCGCCGCCGGTTCATCGCCCAGCCTCCATCACCAGTCCTCGCGCACGGCGAGCACGGCGTCGTGGCGCATCGCCTGGCGGCCGGCGAGCACCGCGGCGAGTGCCGCCAGCGCGATCAAGGCGCCGGCGAACACCACCAGCGAGGCAAACGGGATATGCAGGTCCATGCTCCAGTGAAAGCTCTGGCGATTGACGACTTCGATCAGCACCAGGCTGATGCCGCCACCGGCAAGCAGTCCACCGAGCACGCCGACGCCGGCCGCCAGCGCGCCTTCCAGAGCCAGCATCGAGCCGATCTGGCGGCGCGTCAGACCCAGGTGACGGAGCATGCCGAACTCGCGGCGGCGCGCCGCCGCGAGCGCCGCGAAGCTCGCCGCGACACCGGAAAGGCCAATGATCACGGCGACCGCTTCGAGCAGGTAGGTGACGGCAAAGGTCCGGTCGAAAATGCGTAAACTCGTCCGCCGGATTTCGCCGGCGTAGGCGACTTGCAGCGCGCCCGGCTCGGCGCTCGCTGCCAGCGCGGCGGCGACGCGTTCGGCATTGGCGCCGGGGGCGAGCGTGATCGCCGCGTCGTTGGCCAATGGATCGCCGGTCAGGCGCCGGTAATCGGCGAGATCGATCATCAGCGCGCCGGTCTGCCGCGCGTAATCGCGCCAGATGCCGACCACTTGCACGCGCGCCGGGCGGCCGGCCAGCGGCAAGTCGACCGACTGCCCGGCGCGCCAGCCGTAGAGGTCGCGCATCGCTTCGGAAGCCCAGACACGCGGCAGGTCGCCGTCGGGCGGAACGCTGGCGAGAAGCGGCAATTCGCGCGCGTCGGCCGAGAGCGGCCGGGCGATCAGCGTCACCGGCGCGCGTCCGGCGGCGAGCCGCAGACTGTCAAAACGCGTAAAGCTGGCGCCAGCCACACCCGGCACGGCGGCAATACGCGCCTGCAGGGCCGGCTCGAGATGGGCGCTTGACGGCGAACTACCCGTTCGCACATAGAGGTCGGCGGGCAGCAACTGTGTAAGCCAGGCGTCAACCGAGTCGCGAAACGACGTGACCATGATCGCCATCGCCGCGGCCAGCGCCACGCTGGTCAGTACGCCAGCCGCGGCGACAACCGCGTGGCCCGGCGCCGCGCCCAGGCGCGCGGCGGCAAGGCGGGCCGGCAGCGGACCACGGCGTGGCAACAGCGCGGCGATTTTCGCCGCGCTGATCGGCAGCAGCAGTACGCTGCCAGCGAGCAGCAGCGCTATCGCCAGATAGCCGCCGAGCGGCAGGCCGCCGACGGGTGCCATGGTACATGCGGCAAGGCTCGCGGCGAGCAGGGCGAGGGCCACGCCGGGACGGCCACGCCCGCCGAGTACGCCGGCAATCGCGCTCGTATCTCCGGCCTTCAAGGCCTGCGCCGGCGCCACACTGGCCGCTTCGCGCGCCGGCAGCCAGGCGCCGGCAAGCCCGGCGAGCATGCCGAGTAGCACGTAGAGCGCTGTCGTCGCCGGCTGGAACTGCAGGCGCGGCGCGAGGCCCGAAAAATAGCCAGCGCCCAGGTCGCCACCGAGGATGGCTAGCAGCGCCCAGGCCAGCGCATGGCCAAGCGCAACGCCGGCCAGTCCGCCCGCGAGGCCGATCAGCGCGCCTTCGCCAACGACCCAGGCGAACAGCGTGCGGCGCGCCAGCCCGATCGCGCGCAGAAAGGCGAACTCGGTTCGCCGGCGCACGACCGAGAGTGCCTGCGCCGAAAAGACCAGGAAGGCGCCGGTGAGCAGGGCCATCGCCGCGAGCATCGAGAGATTCACGCGGTAGGCGCGTGAGAGATTGGCGGCCTGGTTTTCGGCCGCCTGCGGCGCTTCGAGCAGCACGCCAGCCGGCAGCAGCGCCTGCAGTTCTCGCCGTGCTCGGCTTGCCGCGACGCCATCGGCAAGGCGCAGGTCGATGCGCGCCAGCCGGCCAAGCCAGCCAAAATGTTTTTGCAGCGCGGCGATATCCATCAGCGCGATCGGTCGCTCGGCTGCCGCGCCGGGAACGTCGCCGGCGACGGTGAGCTCGACGACCCGGCTGCCGGCCAGAAGGCGCAGCCGATCGCCGGCTTTGACTGCCAGCTCGGTCTGTGCCGCTGTACTGAGAAAAATGGCGTCTTCATTGAGCGTCACCAGGCGCTCGGCCGACGGCGCCGGCCGCGGCAGCAAGCGCGGCACGACGCGTGCCAGCGCGAAGACGTCGATGCCAAGGATCTGCAGCGACTGCGTGCTCGCCGCGACCCGGGCTTCGATTTCGATCAGCGGACTGGCCGCCGCCACTTCCGGGCGTGTGGCAAGCAGCCCGTATAGCTTCTCGTCGAAGCCGGCGCGCGGACCGAGCACCTGCAAGTCGGCGTCGCCGGCCATGAAGCGCATGCCGCCCGCGAATTCAACGAGCGCCGCTTCGTGCACGGCATGAACGGCCATACCGAGCGCGACGCCGAGGACGATCGCGGCGAACGAAAACAGCGTCGCGACGCGCCGGCGCGCGAGTGAACCGATAAAAACCGGCGCCAGAGTCATCCGAATCATCAATAAACTCACGGCGCCAGCCCGGCGGCCGTCAGCCGCAGAACCCGGTCGGCGGTCGCCGCGGCTTCGCGCGAGTGGGTGACGAGAATCCCGATGGCATTGGCGGCGTGGATGCGCTCGGCGAGTAGCGCGAGGACCTTGGCGCCGTTGGCCGGATCGAGATTGCCGGTCGGCTCGTCGGCGAGGACCAGGCGCGGGCGATGGACGAGGGCGCGCGCGATCGCCACGCGTTGCATCTCGCCGCCCGAGAGTTCGGCCGGCCAGCTCGCCGCGCGCTCGCCGAGGCCGACGGCGTCGAGCATCTCCTGCGCCGCTGCGTCGGCCGGCGTGCCGTCTTCGCCCTGCAGCCAGAGCGGCAGCGCGACGTTGTCCAGCAGCGTCAGGTGCGGCAGAACGTGAAAGGCCTGGAAAACGAAGCCGAGCTTGTTGCGGCGCAGCCGCGTCAGCGCATCGTCGTCAAGATTCGCGTAATTCTCGCCGTCTAAGATCAGACGCCCGCTGTCGGGGTGATCGAGCCCGGCGATCAGGTTGAGCAAGGTCGATTTGCCGACACCCGACTCGCCGACAACCGCGATATATTCGCCGTCGGCGAGGTGCAGGGACACCTGGCGCAGTACGCGGCGTCCGTTGAAGCTTCGGGAAAGTTCTTCGATTTCGAGCATGGTGTCCGCCGAGAGAACGACTCGCTTTCATTGTTGTTCGCCGGAGCCGTGTTGCCAAGTGGAACTCGGCGCCGGCCAGGCGCCCTTAGTGTTTCGCTTCGCGCTCCCCCCGGCGTCCGAGACGCAGGCCGAGCAGCGCCCAAAGCACGGCGACCGGCGCCGCGGCAAGCGCGATCGCGGCGGCGGTCAGGCCGAGCGCGGTGAAGCCGGCGTAGATCCAGCCACTCAAGAGATCGCCGCCACGGTAAACGGCGGCGTCGATGAAGGCCTTCGACTTGTAGCGCTGCTCGCGCGAAAGTTGCGTGAACAGTACCTCGCGCGCCGGTTTGGCGAGCGCGTGGCGGCTGCTGTCGTAGAGCACGCGGGCGACGAGCAAGGTGGACAGGGCGAGCGAGTGCGGCGCGCTGCCGAGCGCGACGAAAGCGAGCACGGCGACCACCGGCAGCAGCGCCAGCGTCGCGCCAAGGCCGAAGCGGCGCAGGATGCGCGCGGTGAGCAACGCCTGGGTGAGAATCGTCACGATATTGACCGCCAGATCGATGCGCGCGAGAAAGACCCGGCGCAGCGCGCGGTCGGCGATTGCTTCACCGACAAGATGCGACTGGACGAAATAGAGGATCGTCGAGGCGAAGGTCATGAGCACGATCCACAAGGCGATATGACGTAACTGCGGCGAGCGGAAGACCGGCGCAATGCCGCTCCACGCGCTGCCGCCGACGCGCGCCGCCGGTTCGCGTCGGAGCACCGCCGGCGCCGCTTCGGCACGGCGGTCGATGGCGCGCGCAAGTTGCGCGGCCGCCTCGAGCGGCAACACGGCGAAGAGCAGCAACAGGAAGACCGGGACGTGGGCAGCCAGTGTCGCGGTGCTTGCCGACCCGACGATGCCGCCGAGCGAAGCGCCGACGGTGATGAAGCCAAACAGGCGCTTGCCCTGTTCGCCGGAAAACACGTCGACGATGAAGCCCCAGAAAACGGCGACGACGAAGAGCGCAAAAACGCTGACCCAGACGTAGAACACGCGGTCTATCCACGGCCGCGCTGAGTCGGGCAGCAGTACCAGCGCGGCGTAGAAGGCGATCAGGTTGGCGGCGAAAAAGCGGTTGGCGAGCGGGATGAATACGGCGCGCGAAAAGCGCGCGACGGCCGCCGAGTAGAGCGGCACGGCGAGCAGCATGACGAAAAAGACGACGGTCCACAGGACTTGCAGATTGGCGCGATCGGCGGCACCGATCTCGTCGCGCACCGGTCGCAGGAGATAGTAGGCGAAGAGGATGGCAAAACCGTAGGCGGTGGCGAGCAGCGTCGGCGCGCTCTCGCCCGGGCGAACCGGGACGACGCGGGCGAAGAGCGCGGCGAGCATCGCTCAGCGATCCGCGCTGCTGTCGCAGTGGCGCCCGATCGTCTCACACATTGCCGCGTCGGGCAGGCGGCTGCGCGCCGTGCCGGCGATCGACGCGCGGCGCGGCGGATAGCGCATCGTCGTGATCGTCATCTCCTCAGGCGCTGATCGCGTCGGCGTGTCGTTGCCAGAAGCGGGCGTCGGGAATGCGGCCACTGCCGGCGCGCGCGTTGTCGGCCATGTGCTCGGCGCGGCCGGTGCCGGGGATGGCGCAGGTCACCGCCGGCTGGCTCAAGACGAACTTGAGCAAGACTTGCGCCCAGCTGCCGGCGTTTATCTCGCCGGCCCAGGCCGGCAGCGGGCGCTCGCGCAGGCGGCGGAGCAGGCCGCCGCCGCCGAACGGACGGTTGATCAGCACCGCCATGCCGCGCTCGGCGGCGAGCGGCAAGATGAGCCGATCGGCC
Organism: Burkholderiales bacterium; assembly: GCA_038248575.1. Taxonomy (GTDB): domain Bacteria; phylum Pseudomonadota; class Gammaproteobacteria; order Burkholderiales; family Rhodocyclaceae; genus Propionivibrio. The sequence continues at coordinate 9,302 of JBBRXI010000046.1, forward strand.
TCGCGCTCGTCGAGCGAATAATTGATCTGCAAGAAATCGAAGCGTTCGGCGCGCATCACTGCCGCAAGTTCGTCGTAGGCGCTCGAACTGTAATGCGTGATGCCGATGTAACGCACGCGACCGGCGGCTTTCCAGTCGCGCAGCGTGGCGAGCTGGGTGCGCCAGTCGACGAGGTTATGCACCTGCATGAGGTCGAGCGGGCGCTCGGATGGCAGCCGCATCAGGCGCAGCGAGTCCTCCATCTGCCGCAGTCCGGCGGCGCGCCCGCGCGTCCACACCTTGGTGGCCATAAAAGCCTTGGCGTGGCCGCCGAGCGCCGTCAGTACTTCGCCGGTCGTTGCTTCGGCACGGCCGTACATTGGCGAACTGTCGATCACCGATCCACCGGCGGCAAACAACGCCTCGACGACGCCGGGCAGGCGTGCATGTTCTGCCGATCCGCGGGCGACGTCGAAGCCCTGATAGGTGCCGACACCGATCACCGGCAGCGCTTCGCCGCTGGCCGGAATCGGCCGCGTCGCCATCGCTGCTGATGGCGCGGAAAATGCATTGACGCTGCGCCCGCCGAGCAGCATCGCCGTTGCTGAAGCAGCGGCGATGCGCAGAAAGGTCGCCCGTGTCATCGGCGGGGTAGGCGGGTGCGTGTGCGACGGCTCGATCATCAGCGTCCTCCATGGCAGCCCGCCGGGATGTGACAGGCGCACATGCGCAATGGCGGTAATCCGGTGACCGTGAAGCCGGCGCCGAGTTCCTCACGACGGCGCGCGTCAAATGCGAATTTATTGCATTTGCGTGCGGTCACGCACAGACGGTTTGGCGCACGAGCGTAGCCTAGCACTTGCCCGGATCCTCCGGCACATCAGAAACCCCCACTGAAGGAGATTGACCATGAAAGCATTTACCCTTATTGCCTCGACCGTCGCCGCCGTTTCGATGGGTGCGATCGGCTTCACCTACGCCCAGTCGAATACGACCGGTAGCACCAACCCGACGGCGATCAACCCGAATTCGCAGGCGGTAACGCCGGGAACGGCCGGAACCATGGGCGGCACGGGAATGACCGGAAGCACTGGCGCCAGCGGAACCACCGGCACGACGGGCGCGATGCGCACCGACAATATGACTAACGAGCGTATGGCGCGCGCCGACCGCAACTGACCGTGTCCGGTGTTCGCCTGGCGCGCGCCGCCGGCGCCGCTGCGCTGTTCGGCGTCATCGCCTTTGCCGTCGGTTTCGGACTCGCCCGCTTGACCGCGGACGGATCCGTGCCGGCCGTTACCAGTTCTGCGCACAATGCGCGGTCGGTGGCGCCAATTGCCGCGCCGCCGGCCGCGCCAGTTCCTGACTTCGGCGACCAATCACCGTCGCCCGACGCTCGCCAGCTGGTGCGCTGGGTCGCCTCTTCGCATGACAATGGCGACGCCGATTTCGTCGTCATCGACAAGATGCACGCCGCGGTGTACGTCTTCGACGCGCACGCCAGGCTGCGCGGCGCGAGCCCGGTGCTGATCGGCTCGGCGGTCGGCGACGACTCGGTCGCCGGCATCGGCACGCGGCCGGTGGCCAGCGTTCGCCCGGCCGAGCGGACGACGCCGGCCGGCCGCTTCGTCGGCGAGCGCGGGCGCAACGCCGATGGCGAGGACGTCGTCTGGGTCGATTACGACGCCGCCGTCTCGATGCACCGCGTGCGCCTGACCGATCCGCGCGAGCGGCGGCTTGAGCGGCTGGTGTCGCCGACGAGCGCCGACAACCGTATTTCCTTCGGCTGCATCAATGTGCCGCCGGCTTTCTACGAAGCGCACGTCCGGCCGACCTTCGCCCGCCACAAGGCGATCGTCTACGTCTTGCCCGAGGTCAAAACGCTGCAGCAGGTATTCGGCAGCGCGGTGCTCGCCGCGGACGGCCCGCCGCGCCAGCCGGTCAGTCCACGGCCGGGCTGAGCGGTCTGCCGGCGGCGCCGGTCGGCGA